>JBPCQE010000092.1:0-4496 GCA_050998435.1 Sphingomicrobium sp.
GTCATCTACAAGGTCGACGGAGACCGCCGCGAATTGAGCGTCTGTGATCAGGGCGAAGGGGTTCCAGCCGACTTCGACGTAACGAATTCCGAAGGCCTCGGAATGAAGGTGGTCCGGGTCCTGGCGAAGCAATTGGGAGGCGGCGTCGAGGTCATGCCCAACCCAAACGGGCGGGGCGCATGTTTCCGGGTGGCGTTCGCCGCCTAGGCCAGAGGGCGCCTAATCTGCGCTTCAACGGCGCGGGTGCTCGCTGGTAACGCTCAAATCCGCTTGTTGCTCAGCCGAATGTGAAGGCGAAGGCCTCGACGCCCGGGTCGAGGAACTCGATCGTGAAATTGCGGTCGCGCACCTCACCCTTTTGCCGAATCAGCTGGTAGAGCCGCTCGCGCTCGACGGTGCCGCTGCCGTCGGCCGCGACGTCGCCGCCGGCGTCCGTTCCCGGGGCTTGGCCGTCGAGCGTTACCCGGAACCGCACCGGCCGCCCGGCGGGCGAGCCGAGCACCAGGTGCAGGTCGCGCGCGTGGAAGCGGTAGTGGATCTTCGCTCCAGCGGCGCGTGAGCGGGCGCTTTTCTCGCCGACCGTCCACTGGCCGTCGAGCGACCATTCGTTGAGCTTCAGCGGCGCGGCCCGGTACCGAGCGGCGCGATCACGGACCAGGCCCCCAGGCGAGACGAAGCGCGCCGCTCGCCAGTAGCCGAGATAGGTTTCGGGCGACTTGAGCTCGGCGACGGCGGCCGCGGCTTCGTTATCGCGCCGCGCCACCGCCCGCGACATCGCCGCGGTCATCGGCGCCCTGCCCGCTTCCGCCAGCAGCTGACGGATCACCCGCTCGGACATCCGATAGCCGCCCTCGCCGAAGTGGTGGAATCGCACGCGCCCCTTGGCGTCGATGAAATAATGCGCCGGCCAGTAATTGTTCTTGAGCGCGGTCCACAGCTTGTACTTGTTGTCGAGCGCGACCGGGTAGCGGATGCCGAGATCCTCGACCGCCTTGCGGACGTTGGCGGGCTCGCGCTCGAACGCGAACTCGGGCGCGTGGACTCCGATCACCACCAGCCCGTCCTTGGCATATTGCTCGTGCCAGCCGCGGACGAACGGGATCGAGCGCAGGCAGTTGATGCAGCTGTAGGTCCAGAAATCGATCAGCACGACCTTGCCGCGCAGCTGCTCGCGGGTCAGGCCCGCGCTGTTGATCCACGGGCCAAGCTCGTCGAGCGGCGGCAGCACGCCTTCGACCGGCAGCATCAGCTGGCCGTCGGCGCCTAGCGTGGCCTTGCTGTCGGCGGCGATCCCGCCGACTCCGAGCTTGCGCGCCAGAGTGCTTTCGAGGCTCGCGGTCTGGGTTGCCGACAGCCTCGCCAGCACGCGCGTGTCTAATCCCAGCGCGATCGCCGACACCCCGACCAGCACCAGGACTCCGAGCACCTGGCGGATACGCTCGCTGGCGCCCAGCGAGCGCTTCATCCGAGCGAACAATTTACCGCCGACCAGCAGCGCGAGCGCCAGCGAAGTCGCCGCGCCGAGCGCGTAGGCGAGCAGCAGCAAGGTCGTGTTGAAGGTCGCGCCGTTGATCGCCGCGGCGGTGAAGATGATGCCGAGGATCGGCCCGGCGCACGGCGCCCACAGCAGGCCGGTCGCGGCTCCGAGCAGCAGCGAGGAACCGACGCTTTCTCCGCCTGGCCGTTGCGCAGCCCGCTCGGACATCCGCGAGCCGAGCCCGACGACGGGCCGCATCATCCGCTCCGACAGCGCCGGGAATACGAGCGCGAGACCGAACAGCGCCAGCAGCGCCAGCGCCGCCCAGCGGCCGACTTCATTGGCGCGCACCGCCCAGCCGCCGCCGACCGCAGCCAAAGTCGCGACCGCGGCGAAGGTCAGCGCCATCCCGGCCAGCAGCGGCAAGGCGCCGCGGGTGAAGCCGCGCTCGGCGCGGGCGAACACGAACGGCAGCACCGGCAGGATGCACGGGCTGACGATGGTCAGCACTCCGCCGAGGTAAGCGAGCAGGACGATCAGCATTTGGGGCTCCCGTTGCCGGGCTTAAGCGGGCTGGAAACGCAGGGCGAGCCCGTTCATGCAATAGCGAAGTCCGGTAGGTTTGGGCCCGTCGTTGAAGACATGGCCCAAATGCCCGCCGCACCGCGCGCACAGGACTTCAGTGCGGACCATCCCCAGGACGCGGTCGGTCCTGGTGATCACCGCCTTGGGCATAGCGCGGTAAAAGCTCGGCCAACCGGTGCCGCTTTCGAACTTGGTCGTCGAGGAGAACAATGGGTTCGCGCAGCCCGCACAGACAAAGCGCCCGCGCCGGTGCTCCTTGTCGAGAGGACTCGTGCCGGCGCGCTCGGTGCCGGCTTGGCGAAGGATCCGGTAGCGCTCAGGCCCGAGCTGCCGCCGCCATTCCGCCGCGGTTTTGGTGATTGCGAAGCGGGCTTGCGCAGCGCTTCCGAAAGGCAACGCCATGGCGGCGAAGCCAACACCGGCGGCGCTCATAAAAGCGCGGCGGTTCAACGGGAGTTTCATCGTCATGTGGTCAGATACGCGTCGGCGCGCACTATGGATGCAATTCAGGCGCGCTCGAGCTTGCCCGATGCAATCACCGGACCGGTTGGCAGGCCGGTCTTCGATCCGCCGATCGGCTCGACCGACAGCGCCAGGGTAACGCCTTCGCGGAACTGGCTGGCCATCGGCAGCGGCAGTTGCGCGCGCATTTTCGGTCCCGGCATCGTACCGAGCGAACGCGGTTTGCCGTCGGCGGGGATTATCCACAACTCATGCGAGTGGGTCGGATCCGCCGGGAGGTCGCTTGCCGCCGCGACCATCAATCGGCGGCTGGCCGGATCGAAGCTGGCGACCAGTTTCATGTCACGGGTTTCGTCGCCGAGCATCGCCACCAGCGGCGCCGGCGCAGCGGCCACAATCGGTTGGCTCGTGACGGAGGGCTGCGTGGCGGGTTGCGTGATGAGAACCAGCGCGAGCGATGCGGCCAACGCCGTCGCTCCGGCGGCATAGCCGCGCCACAGGTTCACCCGCCGGCGAAGCTGGAGTTGGATGACGTTCGACGGCTCAAGCCCTGCTTGCTCGGCGCGCGAAGCGATCGCCTGCTCGATTTGCGTCCACAGTGCATCGGGCGGCGCAACGGGCTCAACTTCCCCCAGCAGCGGCGACAATCGGCCTCGCCATCGGGCCACCGCGGCCCTGAAACCCGGGTCGGATGCAGCCAGCGACCGCGCCTGGGCGAGATCGCTACCATCGAGTGCCCCGAGGGCCAGTTCGCCGGCGAGCTGGTCGCGATCTTCGGGCGTCATGGGCTGACCAACTGTTCAAGGCATCCGCGCAGGCGCAGGAGCCCGCGGCGGATCCAGCTCTTCATCGTTCCCAATGGAACCGTCTCGCGCTCGGCAAGCTCGGCGTATGTTGCGCCATCCAGGAAGGCGGCGCGGATCATCGCGCTTTGGTTGGGCTCGAGCTCGTCGAGGCAGTGCGCCAGCCGCTCATGCTCCTGTCCCTGCTCGATCACCTCAAACGCCGTCGGGGCGTCGTCGGCCACTGCCGCCGCGGCGTCGAGTTCGTCGGTGTCGAGCTTGCGCATCCGCAGGCGGTCGATGGCCTTGTTGCGCGCCATGACTCCAAGCCAGGTAATCGGGCTGGCCTTGGTCTGGTCGTAGAGGCCGGCCCGGCGCCACACCGTCAAATAGACGTCCTGCAGCACTTCCTGGGCGTCGGCCTCGCTCGGCAGAAGCCGCGCGCAAATACCGTAAAGCTTGGCCGACGTGCGACTGTAGAGCGTTGCCAGCGCCGAGCGGTCGCCGGCCGCGATGCCGCTGAGCAACGGCGCCAGCTCGTGGCTAGCCGCTGCTCGTTCAGGCCCATTGGCGGCGCGATTCATGCATCCCCCAATGAACCAAGTGCGGTTCGCAGGAAAGGCCGCACCGGCGGGAGTGGGCAATGCAGATGCAAATTGGGGCAGCATCCGCTCCACTCCCGCCGGGGGCGACCGGTCAAAGGGCAGGCCGGTCGCGATCGGTCAGGGCATCAAAACGCGGTCGATAACGTGGATCACGCCGTTCGACTGCATGACATTGGCAATGGTGATCCGGGCCTTGGCGCCCTTGGAGTCGACGACCACCCAGCCCGCGCCGCTCTTGCGGAAGCGCAAGGTTTGGCCCTGGACCGTTTTCAGGCGCGCGGTGCCGCGGTTGCGCATGGCGAGCCTGCTGATCTGGCCCGCGGTAATCCGGCCCGGCACGACGTGATAGGTGAGGATGTTGGTCAGAGTGCCCTTGTTTTCGGGCTTGACCAGCGTCTCGACCGTTCCGGCCGGCAGCCGAGTAAACGCCGCGTTGGTCGGTGCGAACACGGTGAACGGGCCCTTGCCGGACAGTGTTTCGACCAGCCCGGCGGCCTTGACCGCCGCGACGAGCGTCGTGTGGTCCTTCGAATTGACGGCGTTGGCGACGATCGTCCGCGTCGGGTACATCGCCGCACCGCCGAC
>JBPCQE010000103.1:0-6878 GCA_050998435.1 Sphingomicrobium sp.
AGCGCCGGCCGTCGCCGAGCCCTAAAGTCGAGGCGATCATCGAGGACTTCCGCAATCGGGAAGGAGTCGAAAAGCGCGAGATTTCCGACCGGGAGATCGTCGAGCGGACGCTCTACACGATGGTCAACGAGGGCGCTCGGATCCTCGAGGAGGGCATGGCCCAGCGCGCCTCTGACATCGACGTCGTGTGGGTCTACGGCTACGGTTGGCCGGTCTACCGCGGCGGCCCGATGCACTGGGCGGACAGCGAGGGACTCGCCAAGATCGTCGAGGGCCTGAAGCGTCAGGAGCAGCGGATGGGAAGCGACTTCCGCTTCTCCAAGCTGCTCCTCGACAAGGCCGAGAAAGGCGAAAAGTTCACTCGCTAGGAGCGCCGCTCGTCCGGCAGCAGGCTGAGCATCGCCATCGCCACCGCCGCGACCGCCGCTCCGGCCAGGAACGTCGCGTCGGGGCCGTGGCGGTCCCACAGCAGCCCGGCGCCGAGGCTTGCGAGCAGGGTGCCGAAGCCGCCGACGAAGTAAAAAGCGCCGAAGCTCGTCGCGCGCAGGTGCGGCGGTGCGACGTCGGCGATCAGGCGCGCGAAAATGCCCTGGGTCAGCGCCATGTGCGCGCCCCACAGCGCGACTCCCAGGGCGAGGCCGGGAATGCCCCACGGCTGGGCAAGGACCAGGTCGGCGGCGACCAGCAGTGCCATCCCCGCCATCAGGATCGCCTTCGGGCTCATCCGGTCGCTCAGCGATCCGGCGGGGTAGGCGAGGGCGAGGAAGGCGAGGTTGAAGAGGACCAGGACTACTGGTGCCATCGTCGCCGACAGGCCGACGTCGAAGCCGCGCAGGATCAGGAACCCCTCGGAGAACCGGGCGAGGGTGAACAGGAAGCCGACCGCGATCAGCCGGCGGGTCGCTTTGTCGAGCTCGCGGAAGCCGGCGAAGAACGGCGGGCGAGGGCCTGTCTGCGGCTGCGGCGGCGCCTGCTCCTTGAGCGCCAGCCAGGCGAGCAGGAAGCACAGCAGCGCCGGGATCACCGCGATCCAGAACACCGCTCGGATGTTCCCGGCGAGCAGGATCATCAGCCCGATCGCGGCGAGCGGAGCGATGAACGCCCCGACCGCGTCGAGTGATTGCCGAAGCCCGAACGCGCGGCCGCGATTGTCGGGCGAGGTCTCGTCGGCGATCAGCCCGTCGCGCGGGGCTCCGCGGATGCCCTTGCCGAGCCGGTCGGCGAAGCGCGCGCCCATCACCTCGGCGGCCCCCGAGGCGAGCGGGAACAGCGGCTTCGACAAGGCCGCGAGGCCATAGCCGACGAGGATCAGCGGCTTGCGGCGTCGGCCACGGTCCGACATCCGCCCCGAAGCGAGCTTGGCGAACGACGCGGTCGCTTCGGAAATGCCGTCGATCGCCCCCAGCGCGGCGGCCGGAAGCCCGAGCGTGACGGTGATGAACAGCGGCAGAAGCGCGTGATAGATTTCGCTCGACAGGTCCATCAGCAGGCTGACGAAGCCGAGGATCCAGACGTTGCGGGGGAGTCGGGAGCGCTTGGGTCTCACCGCGCCGTCATCGCGGGCCGAATTGTGCAGGTCAACATTGCATCGCCGCGAACATTTGTTACTCTGCAATCATGTTCGGGGGATCATCACCGGCGGCGCTCGCCGCGCGTTTCAGCGCGGTCGCGCACAGTTTCATCGCCGACGGACCGGCCGAGCGGGCCGACCGCGCCCGGCGCAAGTTGCTGACATCGATCGCCGAGCGCGAGCCGGCGACCTTGAAGCAGGTTGCGGCCGCCGTCCGCCGCGGCGAGCCGGCGGTCAGCCGCTCGGTCGACGGCCTGGTCCGGGCCGGCCTGGTCGACCGCTCACCCGACCCGACCAACCGGCGGCGGCTGGCGATGCGGCTCAGCGAGGCCGGCCGGCGCGAGCTCGAGCAGCGGCCGAAAACCGGCGGCGCGCTCGAGGCCCGGCTCGGCCGCCTCGCGCACAGCGAATTGAGGGCGATCGAGCGCGCGGTCGAGATTCTCGAGCGCGGCACCTAGGCCGGTCCGCGGCGCCATGTTGCATTGCAACATAGGCGCTTTTGGGCTAAAGCGGCGGCAACTTAACTCCCCGAGAAAACCGAGATGAAACTCCGCAACGTGGCGATCATCGCCCACGTCGATCATGGCAAGACGACGCTGGTCGACCAGCTGTTCCGTCAGTCCGGCACCTTCCGCGACAACCAGCGCGTCGAGGAGCGGGCGATGGATTCGACCGACCTCGAGAAAGAGCGCGGGATCACTATTCTCGCCAAGTGCACGTCGGTCGATTGGCCCAGTTCCGACGGAGGCTCGACCCACATCAACATCGTCGACACGCCCGGCCACGCCGACTTCGGCGCCGAGGTCGAGCGCATCCTCTCCATGGTCGACGGAGTCATCCTGCTGGTCGACGCGGCCGAAGGGCCGATGCCGCAGACCAAGTTCGTCACCGGCAAGGCGCTGGCGCTCGGCCTGAGGCCCATCGTCGTCGTCAACAAGATCGATCGCCCCGACGCTCGTCCGGCCGAAGTGCTCGACGAGATTTTCGAATTGTTCCTCAACCTCGACGCAAGCGACGAGCAGCTCGATTTCCCGACGCTCTACGCGAGCGGGCGAGCCGGCTATGCCGGGCTGACGGACGATGTCCGCTCGGGCACTCTCGACGCCATGTTCGACACCATCGTCAGCCACGTGCCGCCGCCGCGGGTCGACGCTGGCCCGTTCAAAATGCTGGCGACTCTGCTCGACCGCGACAATTTCGTCGGCCGAGTCCTGACCGGCCGAATCGCCAGCGGGCGCCTGACGGTCAACATGCCGATCCACGCCATCGACGGCGACGGCAAGGTCGTCGAGGATGGCCGGGCGACCAAGATCATGGCCTTCCGCGGGCTAGAGCGAGTCCCGGTCGAGAGCGCCGAAGCCGGCGAAATCGTCGCCATCGCCGGACTTACCGCCGCGACCGTCGCCAACACCATCGCCGACCCGTCGGTCGCTGCGCCGATCCACGCCCAGCCGATCGACCCGCCGACCCTGGCGATGACGTTCAGCGTCAACGATTCGCCGATGGCCGGGCGCGAGGGCACCAAGGTGACCAGCCGAATGATCCGCGACCGCCTGGCGCGCGAGGCCGAGGGCAATGTCTCGTTCCACATCACCGAAAGCGCCGACAAGGACGCCTTCGAGGTCGCCGGCCGCGGCGAGCTTCAGCTCGGCGTGCTGATCGAGACCATGCGCCGCGAAGGCTTCGAGCTGTCGATCAGCCGCCCGCGGGTGCTGTTCCGCGACGCTGCCGACGGCGGCGGCCGCGAAGAGCCTTATGAAACGGTCGTCATCGACGTCGACGATGCGTTCGCCTCGACGGTCGTGTCCAAGATCCAGCTGCGCAAGGGCGAGCTGGTCGAGCAGCGCCCGTCGAGCGGCGGCAAGACCCGGCTGGTTTTCTCGGCGCCGAGCCGCGGCCTGATCGGCTATCACGGCGAGTTCCTGTCCGACACCCGCGGCACCGGCATCATGAACCGCCTGTTCGAGCGCTACGGCCCGTACAAGGGCGCCATCGAAGGGCGGCAAACCGGAGTCCTCATTTCCAATGCCGGCGGCCAGGCGGTCGCTTACGCCTTGAACATGCTCGAGGATCGCGGCGCGCTGATGGTCTCGCCCGGCGAGGCGGTTTACGAAGGCATGATCGTCGGCGAGAACGCCAAGCCCGAGGACCTCGAGGTCAACCCCTTGAAGTCCAAGCAGCTGACCAACTTCCGCGCCTCCGGCCCCAAGGAAGACGCGATCCGGTTGACGCCGCCCAAGCGCCTGACCCTCGAGCAGGCGATCGCCTACATCGACGAGGACGAGCTGGTCGAGGTGACGCCCAAGTCGATCCGGCTGAGGAAGCGGTATCTCGATCCGCATGAGCGGAAGCGGGCTAATCGGGCGAAGGCGGCCTGAGCCGCCGAGCGCAGCGCCGCCGACGCGTAGCGGCGCCGAAGCAGCGCGAAGAGCTGGCGAAGGCCGGCCAGCGGGTCGGCGAAGCCGAACCCGACTGACGTCACGAAGTGAGTGGCAACCATGCGCCAGCATGGTGAGAGCGAACCGTAGTGAGGGGACCGCAGCTTGCGCTATTTATCCTTTGATTGCGTCGGGTTCGGCGACCACGCCACCTGAACGTGTTCTGCATCTCGGATGAAAACGATCTGTCCCGCGACGTTGCCCAAAGTTACGTCAGTCGTGGCTACAGCATAGTTGGCATCCGGTCCCGTGTAAGAGTGCAGACGTACCGGATTGGTGGATTGTCGCACAGAAATCGTGCCAAAAAGTTCCAGAAAGTCGATTTCGTGCTCCTCGCCATCTTCACCCACGCCAAACCAACCCTCCGTGAGGGCACGAACTGACACGGGAGTGTCCTGATCGACTGGCGGCGTGAGGCCGTTCTTGTCGAGTGCCATGTAAACTACGTTGGCGAGATGGGACGGCGTCATCTCTACTTTGTTGGCATCGTATACCCTGAAAGGCTCAGATGGTTTCGTCGCCTTAAAGAAGACCCTCGCATCAATATGTGGAATTTGCCGGTCGATTTGAACGAAAAAATCAACGGCCATCCAGTCGAATGAGTCGACCTCGCTTAATTCCATGCAGACAATATCAAGCGCCGCAGCTTTGGTGCGAGCCGTTTTTGTAAATCCGCTGGCCGACACTAAAACACGATGGTGGACACCAGTTTTCTCACACTTTTTCGCGAACGCCTCTACCTCCGGAACGCCGGCCTTTCGGCCCGTGTCTTTGACTTCGATGCCCGTTAAGATTGTGTGATGAGCATGCCGGCGTGTAATGCAGACATCGTGCTCGCGAAGCTGGCCGGTGTCCTTGTCCCGTAAGCGTCTGGGTGATTCTATTGTAACCCCAGCTTGTTGCGATAAGACGCGTTCTAAGGCTGCAACAAGATTCTGTAAGGCAATGCCAGGACGAGGTGCTTTCACGAGGGCAGGCTAGCACTTGAAGGAGCGTTGGCCAAAGCAGCTTTGGCCCTAGTTAGGGACATCCGCGACCTTAGGCGCGAAATCTCTCATGCCGTAGCCATCTTATGGACCCAAGAAGCTCGTGCGACCTTCAATCTGCCCAGCCAGCACGGCCCTCACTCCTTGCTCGCTTCCGAACATACGTATCGAATCAAATTGATGCTTTTCGAAAAGTGTCAAGGGAATCGGGTTTTGGTTCAGCAAGTGGGTGAGCTTGTTAATGTGTTCATGAAAACGACGCGTCAAAATTGCCGTCGCTACGGGAATTTGGCGCTTAAGTTGTTCTAGTATGGTGCCGTCAAACTGGACGCGGTGTGAAGCTGCGGCTGGCTTCCATGCTTGTCCTATCTCGACGGCAAAGAGCAGGTCTCGATGCCACACCTTCCCTTCGATAGCTTCGTCAACATAGACGTGGGCGAGTGCGCGCTGGCGAAGATTTACTAGCGAGTGGTGATCGATGAGTTCTTGATCGGAAAGGTGGCCAACGATCGAAATCGAACCTCGTTCGCCCCGTTTCCCGGCCGCCGAAGTCGCTCGCTCGTAAAGCAAAACTGCCGTCTGCAGGAGCGATGCTTCGGTTGCGGAACGTGTGAGAGTTCCTTTCCTGCGGACGCTGCTCAAGAGATCGTCGAGGGCATCGCAACACGAACTCGCTTGAGCAAGGTCGGATACGCAAGATTGTGCTCGGGCAGCTTTCTCGATCGCTGACCGGAGTCGACGATACGCTTCCTGCCCCTCAAGCTCCGCAGCCAGGGCGCGCAAGTCCGTGAACCTCGGAATTGTCATGCCCGAGCCGCATCTCGAAACGAGTGAAGGATGCTTTCGTAGAGAGGATGAGGGTCTCGAATGCGTTTGCGCAGCCCAGCGAGCATGGATTCCAGCCTCGGCAGGAGTGCCTGGACATCGGCAACCAACTGAGAGCCGTCCGGATCTTCGGAGCGGAGCAGGCTGATCTCTTCGAGCAGTTGCGCAATTGTTGCGCTCTGGAGCGTGTCGGGATAGACGTACAGTACGTCATGTTTTCCGCGGTCGGTGGCAACTTGAATGCCGAGGCCAAGCTCATTCCGTTCCAACTCGTCCGCGTGACGCTTCCTCTCCTCGGAAGTCATCAAACCAAGTTCGGCTGCAGACAGTTCGCGGTAAGTGCGACCGGTGATGCTGCCGGTCTTCTCCAGCGCGCGCTCCGAGATTAACGCCCTCAATCTTGGGATGTATTTGTCTCGCACCCATTGCCGATAGCGACCACCGGCTATGAGCGCCGCAGTTTCAATTGCTTCACATTCCGCGATTAGGTTGTCTGGTAACATGTTGGCTTCGCCATCACCCTGCATTTGTCGAAACAGCGGCACATATCGATCACCTTTGCGAGGAAAATCAGGCCAGGCTTTGGGTTGGCCATCCCGAATGGCATCGCGAAGAAGTCGGAAATGCTCAAAGAGGCGCTGGTAAACCTGGCGGAGTGCGCCACGATCACCCTGGTCCTTCGCCATGCGGACGCCGATGACGAAGGTCGCGATGCTAATTATCCCGCTCGTAATTGCGCTGACAATGACTGTTAGAGTTGTGGTCGCGAAGACACCCGACACTTCTGGTCTCCCGTGTCATTAGAGTTCGGATATGCGCACACTACACGTCGAACGTAACGAGAACAAAGCCTAATGAACGACTGGGCTCGACTGGGCCGTCACGGGAGTAAATCCCGTGACGTCGGTCCTGTCGGTCAGCGCGGCTTAAGGCCGCTCGACCGCAGGCCGTCCGGGTTTCTCGCTCTCTGCGCGCTGCCTCCCGTTTGCTGGCGCAAAGCGCTCGCCTGCGCTCGGGCGAGAAACCATTTTCCTACACACCCCCTTTCATGATCTAAGC
>JBPCQE010000123.1:0-2528 GCA_050998435.1 Sphingomicrobium sp.
TCGGGTCGCTGGCGATGAGCGAGGCCGGGGCCGGCTCGGACGTCATCGGGATGAAGCTGAAGGCCGAGAAAAGCGGCAACGGCTACCGATTGAACGGCACCAAATTCTGGATCACCAACGGCTCCGAAGCCGACGTGCTGGTGGTCTACGCCAAGACGGGGGAGGGCAGCAAAGGCATCACGACGTTCCTGATTGAGCGCGGCATGGAAGGTTTCACCACCGGTCAGAAGGTCGACAAGCTCGGAATGCGCGGGTCGCCGACCAGCGAATTGGTGTTCGACGATTGCTTCGTCCCGCCCGAGAACGTGATCGGCGACGAGAATGAAGGCGCCAAGGTGCTGATGAGCGGCCTCGATTACGAGCGCACGGTGCTCGCCGGGATCCAGATCGGGATCATGCAGGCGTGCCTCGACGTCGTTCTGCCCTACGTCCGCGAGCGCAAGCAGTTCGGCAAAGCCATCGGCAGCTTCCAGCTGATGCAGGCCAAGGTCGCCGACATGTATGTCGCTCTGAATTCGGCGCGGGCCTACGTCTACCAGGTCGCTCGGGCGTGCGATTCCGGGCGGACGACGCGGTTCGACGCGGCCGGCGCGATCCTGCTTGCGAGCGAGAATGCGGTGAAGGTCGCGGGCGAGGCGATCCAGGCGCTGGGCGGGGCGGGCTACACCAAGGACTGGCCGGTCGAGCGCTATTTCCGCGACGCCAAGTTGCTCGACATCGGCGCCGGCACCAACGAGATCCGCCGGATGCTGATCGGCCGCGAGCTGATCGGGGCCTGAGCGAGCAACCGCTACCACCGCCGAAATTCACGCTTTATTGCCGGAAATGCGCGTATTTCGTCGCCGTTTGGACGACGATTTAGGTGGCGGAATGCGCGGCTGGACATCGATGTTGGTCGGATTCCTGCTCCTCGGGGTGGCCTATTGGTCGTTCGCCGCCGAGGGGCTCGGTTCCTCGACGCTGTTATGCGCCGCGGCTGCGGCGTTCTTCTTCTTCCGCGGTTCGCAGGGCCTGACCGTCGGCGAAGTCGGCGACCCCACGGCGGTGATCGAGTTCGTCCAGGATCCCGCCGACGCCATCGTCGACAGCGCGACCGAACGGTTCGCCGACTGGCTCAATGACCGGCCCAAGGGTGGGGCAGCCGACCAGCCCGGGTTCGACGCCGACGCCGTCATCGAGCGCTACCTCGCCCAGCGCGGCCCAGACCCCCTCGGCGCGCCCGCCGCCGCCCCCGCGAGCCCCGCGCCGTACCGCGGCTTCGGCCGCAAGGGAGTCTGAGAGCAGACGCCGGGCGGGGCGTAGCCAAATCCCAAGCGGGCGTTACAAAGGCGGTTGCGAAGGGGGAAAATCGCATGCGCCTGTTGATGATCGCGCTGGCTGCGGCCGGGATATCGGCCTGCGACCGAAATAGTCACAGCGAGCGCTCCGAGATGGCGGCGACGCCGGCCGCCGTCACCTATGACGGCGCCACCGCCACCGATCGCTCCGCCGTTGTGGCGCACGGCGAGCGCCTCAGCTTCATCCTCGGCTGCAAGGCCTGTCACGGCGATGACCTTCGCGGCAACAATGTGACCAAGGACGATCCTTCGATGGGCCAATGGTGGGCGCCCAACATCACCTTGCTTCTCGCCAAATATGACGACGCGGCGCTCGGCCGACTGATCCGCCACGGCGTCCCGCACGACGGGCGAACGATGTACTTCATGCCCTTCGAAAGCCTGCAGTTCCTGAGCGACGCCGACCTCGCAGCCGTGATCGCCTACCTCCGAACGCTTCGGCCGGGGGGCGAGCAGACGCCAGCCGTGAAGAAGGGGCCTTTGTACATCGAACTGGAGCAGAAGGGCGAGTTTGCCGCGGCGCCCGAGATGATCCGCCGGTTCAAGGCGGACCAGCCGGTCGACCTTGGGCCGGAGCACCGCCTCGGCCGCTACATCGCGATGACGGTGTGCAGCGAGTGCCATAACGCCAGCTTGCAGGGTTTCGAGGGCTTCAGCCCATCGTTGGACACAGCGGGCGCCTACGACATCGCCGAGCTCGAGCGGTTGCTGACGACCGGCGAAGGCAAGGTGAAAAAGGAGCTCGTCCTGATGTCGGCGACATCAAGGCTCCGCTTCGCGAAATTCACGCCGCGCGAGCGCGCCGCGATCGTCGCTTATCTGAAGGCGCGCGCGGAGCGCCCCCGGTAGCTTTGCAACCGCGCCTTCAGCGGCTAGGCCGAAGGCGATGAGCGCGCCGCGGATCGACACCAAGGTCTCCACCGACAACGCGGAGTTTCGAGCCCGCGCCAAGCACAATCGCGCGTTGGCGGAGAAGCTCCGCGCCGACGTCGCGCAGGCGGCGCTTGGTGGCACCGACAAGCACCGCGACCGCCATGTCGAGCGCGGCAAGTTGCTCCCCCGCGAGCGGGTCGAGCGGCTGCTCGAACCGGGCTCGCCGTTGCTCGAGATCGGCCAGCTCGCGGCGTTCGACCTGTACGACGGCGAAGTGCCGGGCGCGGGGATGATCGCCGGAATCGGCCGGGTCTCGGG
>JBPCQE010000171.1:0-7162 GCA_050998435.1 Sphingomicrobium sp.
TTCATTCGACGCCGAGTTTCGATTATCTGATTTGCCGCTACTCGCCGCCCGGCAACCTCGACGGCTGGTGGCTGCCCTGACGTCGACTTACTTGTAAATTGACTCACTTCCGGTCAGGCGTCGGCAAGCGCTAAGGGACGGGACCCGCCAACCGCGAAGCGAGCCCCGCCCGAATGCCAGCCGCCCCCCAGGACGATCTCGCCAGCCGCCTGAGCAAGGTCAGGGGCCGCTGGCTGGTGACCGGCGCCGCCGGCTTCATCGGCTCGAACCTCATCGAAGCCTTGCTTGCCGCCGGCCAGCACGTGGTCGGCCTCGACAATTTCGCGACCGGGCACCGCGGCAATCTCGACGAAGTGCGCGCCTCGGTCGGGGACGAGCGCTGGTCGAGCTTCCAGCTGATCGAGGCCGACATCCGCGACCGGGATGCCTGCGCGGTGGCCGTCAAGAACGTCGGGATCGTTCTTCACCAGGCGGCGCTGGGCTCGGTGCCGCGATCGCTCGCCGAGCCGCTGACGTCCCACGACGTCAACGTCACCGGATTCATCAACCTGCTCGATGCGGCGCGGCTCGCGGGCGTTCGGCGCTTTGTCTACGCGGCCTCGAGCTCAACATACGGCGACGAGCCGAACCTGCCCAAGCGCGAGGAGCGGATCGGCAATCCGCTGTCGCCCTACGCGGCAACCAAGCTCGCCAACGAGATCTACGCGTCGGTCTATGCGCGAAGTTATGATTTCCCGACGATCGGGCTGCGCTACTTCAACGTCTTCGGACCCCGGCAGGACCCGGAAGGGCCCTATGCCGCGGTGATCCCCAAATGGATCGCGGCGATGGTGGGCGGGAGCCAGATCGCGATCTTCGGCGACGGCTCGACCAGCCGCGACTTTTGCTACGTCGCCAACGCGGTCCAGGCGAACTTGCGGGCTGCGCTCGCCGGCGACGACGCTCAGAACCAAGTCTACAATGTCGCGATCGGCGAGCGCACGACGTTGAACCAATTGTTCGGCCTGCTGCGCGACGGACTGGCGCAGCACCAAGTGCATTATGGTCAGGAGCCGTCCCACTCCGATTTCCGCCGCGGCGACGTGCTCCACTCGGAAGCCGACATTTCCAAAGCGCGCGAACGGCTCGGCTATGCTCCGACCCACCGCATCGGCGACGGAATCGCCGAAGCGCTGCCCTGGTATCTGCGCTCGGCGCGATGAACCTTGTTCGCGGCTTCGACTGGTACCAGGTCAAGCTGTTCGCGGCGCATTCGACCGGGATCAGCATGGACGCTCTGCACATGATTGTCGGGGTGATGCTTCAGCTGCTGATCGCGTTGTTGTTCAAAAGCTCGGTGGCGCGGGCGATGCCGCTGCTGGCAGTGCTGGGCTTCGCGCTGGTCAATGAGGCCAACGATTACCGCGTCGAGATCTGGCCCGACCCGGGGATGCAATTCGGCGAGGCGGTCAAGGACATGGTCCTGACGATGTTCATCCCGACCCTGATCGTCCTCATCGCCCGCCGCCGGCCGAAGCTGCTGGCTCACTCGAACTGACGGCCGAGCGGCAGCAGCGATTCATCGTGGGTCAGGTCGAGGTGGAGCGGAGTCACCGAGACGTAGCCGTCGGCGACCGCCTCGAGGTCGGTCAGATGCCCGGGGGTTTCGACCATCGGGCCGAGGCCGAACCAGTAATAATCATAGCCGCGCGGGTCGGTGCGCTGGACGATCCTGAGCCGCCCATAATCGCGGATTCCCTGGCGGCAGACGCGGATGCCCCTGACCTCGTCGGCCGGAACCGCCGGGAAATTGACGTTGATCAAAGTGCCGGCCGCGGAGTCGAAGGTCAGCAGCGGCGCCAGCACCCGCTCCGCCCAGCCTTCGGCGGCCGCGAACGGGACGGTGTCGCCCATGCCCTCGCGCGAATAGCCCTGGCTCAAGGCAATCGAGCGGACTCCGGCGAGCGCCCCCTCCATCGCCGCCGAGACGGTGCCCGAATAAGTGACGTCCTCGCCGAGATTGGCGCCGCGGTTGATTCCGGACAGAATCACGTCGGGCGGCGAATCCTTCATCACGTGGGCGAGCGCCAGCATGACCGCGTCGGTCGGAGTGCCGGTGACCGAGAAGCGCTGGTCGCCATGGTGGCGAAGCCGGACCGGCTGGGTCAGGGTCAGCGAGTGGCCGGCGCCCGACTGTTCCTCGGACGGGGCGACGACCCAGATGTCGTCGGCGAGCTTGCGCGCGACCGTTTCGAGGAGCGCCATTCCGCGCGCGTTCACGCCGTCGTCGTTGGTCAGCAGGATGCGCATTGAACCGGCGCTATGGGCGAGGCCGGCACCAGCCGCAACTGGCGCGGCATGAGGAGTGATATTGCGCTATATTGGCAACATCTTCCGCTTTTCTTCCAGTGACTTCGCTCAGTCCTTGTTAAGGTCCCGGGGCTTAATTATAGGCGCGTTGGGGATGACTGGCTTCCCGGATGCTAAGTATCTGGAAAGCCTAGTAAAATCGCCTCCGGCTGCACCGGTGGGGCCCGGCCGCAGCGGCGGCGGGATGTGCGGCCTTCGTCGAAGAGTTTTCGACGGGCCGCGACTGGGGAGGGTTATGGCGACCGCACTTGTCGACCTTTATGGCGAACACTCGCTACCGTTTGACCGGCTGATCCTTGCCGAGGGCTATTGCCCGACCGAGCGCGAAGATTTCATGTGCGACAAGCACCGCGCCTACTTCCTGCGCCGTTTAAAGGACTGGAAGGGCGCCATCATCGACGAATCGCGGGCGACCATGGCCCAGCTGCAGGTCGATTCGATGCGCGAGCCCGACCTCGCCGACCGCGCGTCGAGCGAGACCGACTGGGCGATCGAGCTTCGCACCCGCGACCGTCAGCGCAAGCTGATCGCCAAGATCGATTGCGCGATCCGCCGCCTCTACGAAGGCGAATATGGCTATTGCGAAGTCACCGGTGAGCCGATCTCGCTGGCCAGGCTCGAGGCCCGTCCGGTGGCGACGATGACTCTAGAGGCGCAGGAGCGCCACGAGCGGATCGAAAAGGTCTCGCGCGACGACTGAGCGGTCGCCGCGCTTATAGTTCAGCCGTTCGGCCCTAGTGGCCGAGCATCGCGTCCTTCAGCTTCAATTTTTCCTTTTTCAGTCGGTGGAGCAAATCCTCGTCGGGATGCGAGCGATTCTCTTCCTCGTCGATGAGCGCGTGGAGCGCCGCATGCTTGGATGCCAGATCCTCGACAGGTGCCTTGTCCATCGGCGGGATTCCTTTCCTGGGTGAGAGTCCGTCCACCAATAAATCACGATTCTCGGCTTTTGTCTCGGGCGATCATTACGGTTGGGCGACAAGTTGGAGCGGACTGCCTCGCCCGGTAACCATGCGCTTTTCCAATCGTCGGGCGAATGGATTAATCTGCCGCCATGAACGACGACGAGACTGCCGCGCAGCAGCTTGCCGCATTGAAGCTCGAGCATCGCTCGCTCGACGGGCAAATTACGGCGCTGATCGAGTACGGGTCGATCGACCAGCTCGAGCTTGCCCGGCTCAAGAAGCGCAAGCTTCGGTTGAAGGACGAAATCGAGCGGATGCGCGACCGGAGCGTGCCCGACATCATCGCCTGACGCCGTCCCCTATGCCGTCCCACACCGGGACGAAATGGGCCCGAATCGCCGCCGAGCCCCATTCTCAATCGTTTTCAGCGGCGGTCATCGGTGGCAGTCTGGGGCCAATGGACGACTCGACCGACATCTTTCAGCCCGAAGCGCGGATCACTCCGCGCCTCGTCGACGCCTTTTACACGGAGGCGATGCTGCTCGCCGACGAGGCCCGGTCCTACTTCGACCAGGCGGGACGCGAGGCGCGCTCGGAGCTCGAGCCGTTCATGCGCGTCGGCTTTGCCTGCGAATCGCTAAAGGTGACGACCCGGATCATGCACATCGTCGCCTGGCTGCTGACCCAGCGGGCGATCGAAAGCGGCGAGATCCCGGCTCGCCAGGGCCGCCGTCCGGAGCGGCGGCTCGGCCATGCCGGCGAAAGCGACCCGGCGATCGTCGCCCAGCTGCCGCAAGCCGCCAAGCGGCTGATCAACAGCAGCGCCGACCTTTATGCGCGGGTCAAGAGGCTCGACGAAGGCACCATGTTCGAAGAGCCGGCGCAAAGCCCGGCGCGAGCCCTGATGGGGCAATTGGAACGCGGACTAGGTGGGCAGCAGCTTTAATCGACGCTAGCATTGCCACGGCCATGCAGAGTTTCACTTTCCATCCCGGTCCCCGGCTGATTTCAGGCGCGGGCGAGGCGGTACCGCTGGCCGGCAAGCTTCCTGCCGGTCCATGCCTGTTCGTTACCGACCAGCAAGTCGTCCGGCTCGGCCTGACCGACGACTGCCGCGGAGCGCTCGAAGCGAGTGGACCGGTCGTATTGTTCGACTCGGTCGAGGCCGATCCGTCCCGAGCGACGCTGATGGCCGCGGTGGCCGCGGGGGAGGCGGCCGCGGTGCGATCGGTGATCGGATTCGGCGGTGGCAGCCCGATGGATGTCGCCAAGCTCGCCGCTTATCTGCTCGGTTCGGGCGACGAGCTCGATGCGATCTGGGGCGTGGATGTCGCCCAGGGCGCCCGGCTGCCTTTGGCGCTGGTCCCGACCACCGCCGGCACGGGCTCGGAAGCCTCACCGATCTCCGTCATCACCTGCGAGGGCGGGGTCAAGTTGGCGGTCAACGCGCGGCCGCTGACGGCCGACTGGGCAGTGCTCGATGCGACCCTGACTCTGGGCCTGCCTCGGCAGGTCACCGCCGCGACCGGGATCGACGCGATCGTCCATGCGGTCGAGGCGTTCACATCGGCGCGGCTCAAGAACCCGATGTCCGACGCCCTCGCCCGCGAGGCG
This sequence comes from Sphingomicrobium sp., assembly GCA_050998435.1. Taxonomy (GTDB): domain Bacteria; phylum Pseudomonadota; class Alphaproteobacteria; order Sphingomonadales; family Sphingomonadaceae; genus Sphingomicrobium. Next base: position 4,869 of record JBPCQE010000171.1, read on the forward strand.
CTGCGCCTGCTCAGCTCCAACCTCCTGACCGCGTGCAACCAGCCGGACAATATCGAAGCGCGGTCGGCAATGCTGCTCGGTGCTCATCTGGCCGGCCTCGCGTTCGCCAACGCGCCGGTCGCCGGGGTCCATGCTCTTGCCTACCCATTGGGCGGAATCCACCATCTGCCGCACGGAGTCAGCAACGCGCTGATGCTGCGCCACGTCCTGGCTCATAATTCGGAGGCGGCGCGCGACCATTACGCCGAGCTGGCCGAAATCATCGCCCCCGAATGCGCGGGGCAGGGGAGCCAGGCTCGGGCGGCGCTGCTGATCGAGCGTCTGGACCTATTGGTTACGGATAGCGGCATCGCGCCGCGTTTGCGCGACCACGGCATCGAGGAGCAGGACATTCCGCTGCTGGCCAGCGAAGCCATGAAACAGGGGCGGTTGTTGGTGAACAATCCCTGCCCGATCGCGGAGGCGGACGCGCGCCGGCTGTACGAGGCGGCATGGTAGAGCGGCGGTCGTGCGAGCCAGCGCCGGTGCCGCTGCCCGGCGCAGGACGGGCGAAGCTGAAGGCCGTCACGAGCTAGGTTAGCGGCAAATGCCGGCTTTGGACGCCGCATATTCCTTGGCCAATTTCGCCACCAGCTCGGCCGCCGACAGGATCGCGTCGACTGCTCCGACGCCCTGGCCCGAGCCCCAGATGTCGCGCCACGCCTTGGACTTGCTCGAGCCGTCCGACCCGAACTTCATCGCGTCGATGCTGCCGGCGGCGAGCGCGTCGGGATCGAGCCCTGAAGCAAGGATCGACGAGCGCAGATAATTGCCGTGAACGCCGGTGAACAAGTCGGTGTAGACGATGTCCGCGGCGCTCGCTTCGACGATGCCCTGCTTGTAGTCGTCGGAGCTGTTGGCCTCGGGCGTGGCGATGAACGGCGAGCCGATGTAGGCGAGGTCGGCGCCCATCGATTGCGCGGCAAGGATCGCTCCGCCGGTGGCGATCGCCCCCGACAGCACCAGCGGGCCGTCGAACCAGCGGCGGATCTCGTGGACCAGCGCAAACGGCGACCAGCGCCCGGCGTGGCCGCCGGCGCTGGCGGCGACCGCGATCAATCCGTCGGCGCCTTTTTCGACCGCTTTCCGAGCGAAGCGGTCGTCGATCACGTCGTGAAGAGTGATTCCGCCCCAAGAGTGAACGGCGTCGTTGAGCTCGGTTCGAGCGCCGAGCGACGAAATCACGATCGGCACTTTCCATTTGGCACAAACCGCCATGTCATGCTCAAGGCGGTCATTCGAGCGGTGGACAATCTGGTTGACGGCGAACGGCGCGGAAGGCCGGTCTGGGTAAGCGCGGTCGTGCGCCGCGAGCGCCTCGGTGATTTCGTGCAGCCATTCGTCGAGTGCCTCGGCGGGCCGAGCGTTCAACGCGGGAAAGCTGCCGACGATTCCCGACGTGCACTGGGCGATCACCAGCGCCGGGCTGGAGACGATGAACAGCGGCGCTCCGATCACGGGCAAGCGCAGGTTCGACAGGAGCGGGGGCAGGGCCATGGCCGCGCTTAGCTTGGCGAAACCCTGTCGCCTAGACAGGCCGCGATAATCGGGGCAGCCTTGCTCGATGCCGCCAGCCGACACGCTTCGCAGCCCGCCGCCGCAAGCCGGGCAACTGCTGCGCGTCCTGGGGCTGGCCTTTGCGATCGCGATCGGCGTCGGCGCGGTGATCGGCGGCGGTATATTGCGAACCCCGGCGACGGTGGTCGCTTCGGTGCCGCTGATCTGGCTCGCGTTGTCGCTGTGGGTGATTGTCGGGCTGCACGCGCTGCTCGAAGCCAATGTCATTGCCGAGTTGATGACCGCTATGCCGCGCTCGGGCGGGCTGTTCGTTCCGGCGCGCGCGGCGTTCAAGGAATCCGGGGGTCTTTTGGTCGGCTGGACTGACTGGCTGGGCTGGACCGCCGCGGCAGGCGCGCTGGCGATACTCAGTGCCGAGTTCCTGGCTATGATCGTGCCGGCGCTGGAACCGCTAATCGTCCCCGTTGGGGCGGCTCTGCTGCTCGCCCTCGTCGCGCTGAACTGGCTGGGAGTGCGCGAGGGAAGCCGGGTGCAGATCATTGGCAGCGCCGCCAAGTTCGCCTTCCTGGTCGGACTCGTCGTGTTGATCTTTTTGTCACCAGGAGCGCCGGCGGAGACGGTCGTTTCGGACGCTGCGGCGCCGGTGACCCTGATCGGCGTGATCGTCGCCTATCAAATCATCTTCGGCGCCTATGCCGGCTGGACCAGCGGCGCCTATTTCGCCGAGGAAGACGTCG
>JBPCQE010000174.1:0-14782 GCA_050998435.1 Sphingomicrobium sp.
ATCGCCGAGCTGCCCTTCTGGCCGGGCGCGAAATATTCCTCGACCTCGAGCACTTCGGTGCGCTGCAAATGCCGAATCTCCGTCGCCAGACGCTCGATCGACGAGGCGATGACGGCCAGAGTCGCGAAGAACATCGCGTGCCGGTCGCGCGGGATGACCTGCGTCGAAATCGGCTCAGGCCTGAGGCCGAGCTCGGCGGCGACATGGGCCTCGACGTCGGGGGAGACGTTGGCGAAAGTCCCCACCGCGCCGGAAATCGCGCAGGTCGCGACATCCTCCCGCGCCGCGACGAGGCGGGCCCGGGCGCGATCGAACTCCGCGTAGGCAGAAGCGAGCTTCAGCCCGAAGCTGGTCGGCTCGGCGTGGATTCCGTGGCTTCGGCCGATGGTCGGAGTGAGCTTATGCTCGAAAGCTCGTCGCTTGAGCACCGCCAGCAGCGCGTCGAGCCCGGCGATCAGCAGGTCGGCTGCCTGCTTCAATTGCACGGCCAGCGCGGTGTCGAGAACGTCCGAGCTGGTCATCCCCTGGTGGAGCCAGCGCGCTTCAGGACCTATCTTGCCTGCCACCCAGCTGAGAAAGGCGATCACATCATGCCTGGTGACCGCCTCGATTGCGTCGATCGCGGCAATGTCGATTTCGCCGAGCACGTCACCATCATAAGCGGCGCGGATCTTCTTCGCGTCGTCGGCCGGGATCATGCCCGCGCGGCCCATCGCCTCGGCGGCGAACACCTCGATCGAGAACCAGATGCGGTAGCGGTTTTCGGCCGACCAGATCGCGGTCATCTGCGGGTGGGAGTAGCGGGGAACCATCCCCGGCGCGGCTAGCAGAGGGGTGCGCTGCTCGCAAATTCCTCCCCGTTCCGAGGGGATCAGATCAGCCCGAGCGCCTTCAGGCTGGTGCGGCCCTGCGAGCCGACGATGACATGGTCGTGGACAATGATCTTCATGTGCTTTCCCGCCTCGACCAAATTGCGGGTCAGCCGGATGTCCTGAGTGCTCGGAGTCGAATCCCCGCTGGGGTGGTTGTGGACGATGATGATGGCCGTCGCCCCCAGTGCGATCGCCCGGCTGATCACCTCGCGGACATGGACCGAGGCTTCGTCGACCGAGCCCTGCCACATCGCCTCGTTGGCGATCAGCAAATTCTTGGCGTTGAGGAACAGCACGCGCACTTCCTCGACCGAAGTATGGGCCATCGCCGCCTGGAGGTAATCGCCGAGCGCTTCCCAGTTCGACAGCAGCGGCCGCCCCTCGATGCGCGTTTCCAGGAGCCGCAATGCCGTCGCTTCGGCGATCTTCAGCGCCGCGACCATGTTCTCGGAAAGCCCGGCGCGGCTGAGCGTCTCGGAATCGGCGGAAAGCAGCGGTCCGAGACCGCCGAACTCGGCGATCAGCTTCTTGGCCTGCGCCTTGGTGTCGCGGCGGGGGATGGCGAGCGCGAGCAGATATTCGACCAGCTCGTGATCGAGCAGCGCTTTGGGGCCGCCGTCGAACAGCCGTTGCCGAAGCCGGGCCCGGTGGCCCGCTCCGTCGTCCGATATGGTCGTGACCGCGCTCCGCATGCCGCCTCCTGATCGCGACCGCCGAGCAGCAACCCATCAACCACAGTTCGGCGCGTCTGGAAAGCAACAGTCCGTCCGGCATCATCGTGGGTCGTGCCGGATACGGAACGGGGGTGCGCCGCGAGGGTTAGTAAAAGCCAATGGTAAACGGGCCGACCGAAAACGAGGGGCTGCTCGCACAGAGTTCCCGAGCAGAGCGCGTGCGCCGCTATCGCGGGCGCCGAGCCTTCATGATCGTTGGAATCGGCCTGCTGATCCTGCTTTTGATCGCTCTCGCCGCTCTGTGGATCGCCCGGCGGCCGATCGCGACCGGCTTCCTCGAGCGCGAGTTCGAGAACCGGGGAGTCGCGGCGAGCTACCGGCTCGACCGGGTCGGGCTGCGCACCCAGCAGGTTAGCAACCTCGTCATCGGCGACCCCCGGCGGCCCGATCTGACCGCCAAGTTCGCGCAGATCCAGACCCGAATCAAGTGGAACGGCAGCGTCGAGGTCTATCGCGTCGTCGCCCGAGGAGTCCGGCTTCGCGGCCGACTGGTCAGAGGGCGCGTCAGCTGGGGCCAGATCGACAAATTGCTGCCGCCGCCGACCGACAAGCCGTTCGAGCTGCCCAATTTCGTCCTCGACATCGCCGACAGCAGCATCAGTTTGGCAACCCCGTTCGGTCAGCTGGGGATCGCTCTGCGGGGCGCCGGCAATTTGAGCGGCGGCTTCAAGGGGAGGATGGCAGCGTCGAGCCGCCGGCTGATCCCTGGGCAGTGCCAAATCGTCAACCTGAAGGCGAATGTCGCCATCGAGATCGTCGCGCGCCGGCCTCACGTCGAAGGGCCGCTCCAGGTCGCCCGGCTGGTCTGCTTGAAGAGCCGGTTCGAAATCGTCGAGCCGAGGTTCGACATCAACAGCCGCTTCAACGAGTCGTTCACCAGCTATGACGGCCGCGGCCGGATGGCGATCCCGAATCTCGTCGCCGGCGAGAATGCGCTCGCGGCGTTCGTCGGCGACCTGACCTTCCGCGGCAACCCCGAGGCGACCTACGGCTCGGTCCGGCTGGCGGCGAAGCGTTCGCGGCTGGCGACCATCTACGCCGAGCGGACGCGGCTGTCCGGGCGGTACCGGCTGGGCACGACCGGCGGGACCTTCGTCATCGTCGGCGACTATGCCGCCAACAGCGGGACGCTCGACCCCTCGATGATGGCCAGCATCACCGGCCCGCTGGCGGCGGCTGCCAAGACGCCGATCGGCCCCGTCGCCACGGCGATCGGCGAGGCCATTCGCCGCACCGTCGCCAATTTCGACGCGACGGGTGAGTTCCGGATGGTCAACTTCCCCGGCGGTGGCGCGGCGCGCATCGAAACCGCCGAAGTCAGCAGCCCGAACGGCGCCAGGGTCCGGGTCTCGGGCGGCGACGGAGTCACCTATTACTGGCCGACGGGGCGGATTCGAGTCGACGGAGAAGTTCTGACCTCGGGCGGCGGGCTGCCGACCGGCCGAATCTCCACTCGCCATCCGCGCACCGGAGCCCCGATGAGCGGCATCGCCCAGTTCGCGCCCTACACTGCGAGGGGCTCTCGCCTCGCGCTGGCGCCGGTCCGCTTCGCCGCCGGCCGCGACGGCTCGACGCAGGTCAGCACCGTCGCTCAGGTCGATGGCTCTTTCCCGGACGGCCGGGTGCGTGGGTTGAGGCTGCCGATTAGCGCCACGCTCGCCGCCAACGGCGGCTTCACCATGGGCCGCGGCTGCGCCGTGGTCAGCGTCGAATATCTCAAGTTTCGAGTGCTCGAGCTGGGCCGCACACGACTGCCGATCTGTCCGGACGGCCAGTCGGCGATCATCGCCCAAAACCCGGGCGGCCCGTTGCGCATCGGCGCCAGAACCGATGGCCTGAACCTCGCCGGGCGGCTTGGCGAGACACCTCTCAAAGTGTCGGCCGACCGGGCCCGAATCATCGACGGCAAACGCTTCACCGCGGCCGACTTCGCGATGCGAATGGGCAATCCGGAAGCGCCAATCATCTTCGACGCCAATAGCCTCCAGGGCACTTTCGAGGGCAGCGGAGTTAGCGGCACCTTTGCCGACGCTAACGGGGTCGTCGGCCGGGTGCCGGTGCAGATGAGCGACGCCGACGGTCGGTGGCGCTTCTTCAAGGGCGATTTGACGGTCAATGGCGGAGTCACCGTCACGGACCGGGCCGCGGAGCCGCGCTTCTATCCGCTCCGCAGCGAGAACTTCCGGTTCAGTCTATCGGGCGACGACATCCGCGCCGGCGGCTCGCTCCATCACCCAACGAGCAAGGCGCTGGTGACCGAGGTCGCGATCCGCCACGACCTCGACCGCGGCGTCGGCGAGGCGCTGCTCGACGTGCCCGGAATCCGATTTGGCCAAGGGCTTCAACCGGAAGAGCTGACCCGGCTGAGCGAAGGCGTGGTTGCGATTGTCCAAGGCACGGTCACGGGCCAGGGCCGAATCAACTGGTCGGGGGCCGGCAATGTCACCTCCTCGGGCGAGTTCTCCACCGCTGGAATGGATCTCGCCGCGCCCTTCGGGCCGGTCACCGGACTGACCACCACCATCCGCTTCACCGATCTGCTGGGGCTGGAAACCGCGCCGGGGCAGACCGCGACGATCGGGTCGATCAACCCGGGTATCCTCGTCGAGAACGGAGTCATCCGCTACCAGCTGCTGCCCAACCAGCTGGTCAAGGTCGAGCGCGGCGAGTGGCCGTTCGTGGGCGGCCGCCTGATTCTCCAGGAGACGGTCCTCAACTTCAACCGCCCCAGCGCCAAGCGGCTGACGTTCCAATTGGTCGGATTCGACGCCAAAACCTTCATCGACAGCCTCGGCTTCGACGGGATCGTGATCACCGGCACCTTCGACGGGGTCCTCCCGATGATCTTCGACGAGGCGGGCGGCCGGCTCGTCGGAGCACGGCTCGATTCGCGACCGCCCGGGGGCGAGTTCCGCTATACCGGCACGAAGCCGGACGCTGGCCTGATGGCCGGAGTCGCCTTCGATCTCCTCAGCAACATTCGCTATCGGTCGATGATCATTCGTCTAGATGGCGAACTCGCGGGCGAATTCGCGACGCGCTTTGCGATCAACGAGGTTTCGCTCAGCAACAAAGGCGGGTTTATCGCCGGCCTGGCGCGCGGCGCCTTGAGGAAGGTCCCGCTGCGGGTCAATCTCAATGTCCGGGGCCCGTTCCGAGCGCTGATCCAGACGGCGAAAGGATTCAAGGACCCGACCGCCGTCATCGAGCCCGTGATGCCGTTCCCGCTCGACGCGCCGGGAATCGTCACCGAGACGCGCACCCTGCGCAAGGAAGAAGAACAGACCCGGACCACGCCGACGGACGAAGTCGAAGTTACCACCAAACCACAGCCAAGCGAGTAACGACCATGACCAAGGCAAAATTGAAATCACCCTTGCTGCTCCTGCCGGGCGCGGCGCTGGCGCTCCCGCTGGCGGCATGCGTTACGGTGAACGCTCCGGACAAGCCGATCGAGATCAACCTCAACGTCGCCATCACCCAAGAGGTGCTGGTCCGCATGCAGCGCGACGTCGAGCAGCTGATTCGGCAGAACCCGCAGGCCTTCCCGCAGAACCCGCCTGAAAAGCCGAGACAGCCATGAAACGGCTCCTGTTTCTTGCGGCGGGAATGACGGCCCTGGCGGTGCCGGCGACCGCCCAGACGCCGGCGGTGGATGCGGCCCGGCAGGCGGGGCAGGTCGGCGAACGCTATGATGGATATATGGGTTTCATGAGTGCGCCGTCGGCGGTGGTGCGCAGCCAGGTCGGCGCCATCAACATTCGCCGGCGCGCGCTCTACAGCAATCTCGGCGCGAGCCGCAGAGTTGCCCCTCACGAAGTCGGTATTGCCGCCGGCTGCCAATTGCTCGCTCGAGTGCAGGTGGCGCAGCCCTATATGCTGGCGGACGGCCAGTGGCGGCGCCGGCTTGCCGGCCAGCCAGCGCCGGTCCCCCAATATTGCCGTTGATTCGGCGCTGCTTGGTGAGTGGGGCGGTTGACTATCCGCGGCCCGGTTCATAAAGGAGCCGCGCCTTGGCGGGCTCCAACGCCGCCATGTTCCTCGCTCTCACTTGCCCCAATCAAGGACGGGGCGACGCACAGGGGAGACACATGGCGACGGACGAGACCGAGAAGGACCGAAAGCTTCCACCCGATGCACGGCTAGATTCGCTCGAGGAGCGCTTGAAGCGGGCCGAGCAGGTGGAGGGCAAACGCAGGCCCAAGGCAGCCCATCCCTCGCTGATCGTGCGATCCCAGGGGATGCGAGTGGCGCAGGGCTTGGTCGGAATGCCATTGGGCGGCGCCATCATCGGTTGGCTGCTCGACCGGCTGTTCGACACGGCGCCGTGGATCATGCTGGCGCTGATGTTTGTCGGGTTCGCGGGCGCCGTCTGGGACGCGATGAAGACGTTCGGCAAAAGTGGCGACAGGGACGCAGGGAAGTAACAAGTGGCGGCGACAAGCAAAATCGACCCGATGCACCAGTTCCAGATCGAGCCGATTGTCGGCCAGCTGGGGCCGAACAATCCGTTCGCCTTCACCAACAGCGCCTTGTGGATGATGATCCTGCTGGCCCTGATCACCGGCTTCATGCTGCTCGGCATGCGGCGCGAGCTGGTTCCGGGCCGCTGGCAGGTGGCGGCCGAGGGGCTGGTTGGCGCCCTCGATTCGATGGTCACGACCAGCATCGGTCCGCAGGGCCGGACCTATTTGCCGTGGGTGTTCAGTGCTTTCGTCTTCATCCTGTTCGCCAATTTCGTCGGTTCAATGCCGTTCGCCATCACCGGCGTGCATCCCTTCACGGTCACCAGCCAGTTCACGATTACCGGAGCAATGGCGGTCATCAGCTTCCTGATCGTGCTCGGTGTCGGCTTCTGGAAGCACGGCTTCCACTTCTTTTCACTGTTCTGGCCGCATGGCATGCCTCTCGTGCTCAAGGTGCCGGTCGCTCTGATCGAGTTCATCAGCTTCCTGGTACGCCCGTTCAGCCTCGGCCTGAGGCCGTTCATCGCCATGTTCGCCGGCCACATCCTGCTAGAGGTGTTCGGCAACTTCATCGTCCAGGGCATCAACGCCGGCGGCGGCGGTTACATCGTCTCCGTGCTCTGCTTCCTGTTCGTCGCCTTCATCAACGCGCTCGAACTGCTGGTCGGCGCCATCCAAGCCTATGTGTTCGCGCTTCTGACGTCGATGTACATCAACGACGCGGTCAACCTTCACTAACCCTCTCGGTCTATTTTCAAGGAGTAATGAAATGGAACTCGCATCTGCTCAGGTCATCGGCGCCGGTCTCGCCGCCATCGGTGTCGGCGCCGCCGCTGCCGGAGTCGGCATCGTCTTCGGTTCGTTCCTGCAGGGCGCGCTGCGCAACCCCGCGGCGGCCGACGGCCAATTCCCGCGCCTGATCTTCGGCTTCGCCGCCGCCGAGCTGCTCGGCCTGATGGCGTTCGCCGTCGCGATGATCATCCTCTACGCGCGTTAATCGGATCGGCGGGGGCGTGCCCCCGCTGTGAACGAGGAAACCATGCCTCAGCTTACCCAGCTTTCGGACGTCATCCTGTCGCAGCTGTTCTGGCTCGCGATCACGCTCGGCTTCATTTATTTCATCATCGGGCGCGGTATGGTGCCGAGGATCCAGTCGACCGTCGACAAGCGCGACCAGCAGATCGCCGGGGACCTGGCCGCGGCCGAGCAGGCGCGTGCCAAGGCGGATGAAATCGAGGAAGCCTATCGCCAGCGCATCGAAGCCCGCCGGGCCGAAGCGCTGAAGGCGACGGCGGCCGCCAAGCAGGAAAGCGCTCGAAATGTCGAGGCGCTCGTCGCCACGGCCGTCGCCGCCAACCAGGCCAAGGTGGACGAGGCGCAGGAGCGCGTCCGGGGCGCGAGCGCCGCCGCTCAGGCGGAGATCGCGGCGGTCGGGGCGGAGATGATCCAGGAGGTGATCGCCAAGGTCGCCGGCCTCAAAGTCACCAAGGCTGAGGCGCTCAAGGCCATCGAGCTGGAGACTTCGGGTGGCTGAAGAGGTCCATACCAGCGCGACGACCGAAGCGCCCGGTCACGCCCCGGCGGAGCACGCCGAGGCCACGGCTTTTGGACTGAACGCGGGCGGCTGGGTTGCGCTGGCGATGCTGGTCGTCTTCGCGATTTTGATCTGGAAGAAAGTCCCGGCGGCCATCGCCAAATCGCTCGACGGCAGGATCGCGGCGATTCGCTCCCAGTTGGACGAGGCCAAGGCCCTGCGCGAGGAAGCCGAGGCGCTGCGCACGGAATATGAAAAGAAGGCGAAGTCCGCCGACAAGGAAGCCAAGGCCATGATCGAGCGCGCGCATCAGGAGGCCGAAGCGATTGTCGCCAAGGCGGATGCCGACGCCGAGGCGCTGATCGAGCGCCGCAGCCGAATGGCCGAGGACAAGATCGCCGCCGAGGAGCGGACGGCCATCAAGGAGCTTAGAGCCGCCGCGGCCGACATCTCGGCGCGGGCCGCCGCCCGGCTGATCGCCGAGCGCGACGACCCGGCCGCCGACGAGCAGCTCGTCAACCGGACGATCGCCGAGCTGGGCAAGGCAAGCTGATCCCTCCCCCTTGCTGGGGGAGGGTTGGGTGGGGGTGACAGTGGAGACGGCGCTCCCTTTTTTGGAGACGCCACCCCACCCCCGACCCCTCCCCTCGAAATCGAGGGGAGGAATTTCTTACTGCTGGTGCGAGCCGCCGGGGGCGCTGACGCCCTCGAGGGCGTGGTGAGCGGTTTCGCCATCGGTCTCGCGGCTGAGGTCGCCGAGGCTGACGATCCCGACCAGCTTTTCGCTGTCGTCGATCACCGGCAGTCGCCGCACCTGCGCTTCGCTCATCTTGCTTGCGACGTCCTCGATACTGTCGCTTTCCCGCGCACAGACGATGCCGCTGGTCATGATGTCGCGGACGGGAGTGTCGGGGCCATGGCCCAAAGCGACTCCGCGAACGGCGATGTCGCGATCGGTGATCATGCCGATCAGCCGGTCGCCCTCGGTCACCGGGATCGAGCCCGCGTCTGCGTTGAGCATGAAGTTCGCCGCTTCGCGCGCGGTCTGGTCGGGCCGTACCGTCGCGACCTCGCGAGTCATCACGTCGCTGATTCTCATCGTTCGTCTCCTCTGAGGGGAATGTGCGGGTGGAAACGAACGGCAGTGGAGCGCCGTTCCTGCGGCTACGGAATGTTCTCGGTCAGAAGGTCGTAGGCGGCGACGGGCTCGTCCTTCTGGTTGAAGATCTCGACCGCCCAGCGGACGACTCCGGCCTCGTCGCTTTTCAGCGACTTGGAGCGGACGGTGAGCTCGACCCGCATCGAATCGCCCGGGTAGAGCGGCGTCAGGAAGCGCAAATTCTCCAGGCCGGTGTTGGCGAGCACCTGTCCCGGATCGGGATCGACGAACAGGCCGGCGGCGAAGCTCAGGATCAGATAGCCGTGGGCGACCCGGCCTTCGAAGATCGGGCTCGCCTTGGCCGCTTGCTCGTCCATGTGGGCGTAGAATTTGTCGCCGGTGAAGTGGGCGAAATGCTCGATGTCCTCCAGCGTCACGGTGCGGCTGCCGGTCTTGAGCGTGTCGCCGATCGCAAGCTCGCTCATCGTCAAGCGGAACGGGTGGACGTCGATTGCGTGCTTGGGCGAACCGTCGATGAAGGCGCCGGTGATCGCCGCGATCATCGCCGGCGAGGACTGGATGGCGGTGCGCTGCATGTAATGCTTGACGCCGCGCACCCCGCCCATCTCCTCGCCGCCGCCCGCCCTTCCAGGCCCGCCATGAGTCAGCACCGGCAGCGGCGAGCCGTGGCCGGTCGATTCGGCGGCGCTGGTGCGGTCGACCACCAGCATTCGCCCGTGAAAGGCCCCTGCGCCCTGGACAAAATCCCGCGCCGTCGCTCCGTCGTGGGTGAACAGCGACAGGCACAAGCTGCCGCGGCCGCGGTTGGCGAGCGCAATTGCGTCGCCGAGGTCCCTGTAGGGCATGATCGTCGACACCGGCCCGAACGGCTCGACGTCGTGCACCGCCTCGGTCGACCAGGGGTCGTCGGTCCTGAGCAGCACCGGCGGCAGGAAGGCGCCGCCCTTGACCGGCGGCTCGGCCGAGGGATCGCCGGCGACAATCCGAGCTCCGGCGGCTTCCAGCTCGGCGATTCGGGCTCGGACGTCGTCGCGCTGCGCGAGGCTGACCAGCGCGCCCATCCGCGTGTCCTCGGCGCGTGGATCGCCGACCTTGGTCCTGGCCAAACGTTCGCCGAGCGCCTTTTCGAGCGCATCGAGATGCTCGGCGGGAGCCATGGCGCGGCGGATTGCGGTGCATTTCTGGCCCGCCTTGACCGTCATTTCGGTCGCGACTTCCTTGACGAACAGGTCGAACTCAGGAGTGCCGGGCCCGGCGTCCGGGCCGAGCACCGAGGCGTTGAGGCTGTCGCGCTCGGCGACGAAGCGAACCGATTCGCGTGCGATCACGGGATGGGTCTGGAGCTTCATCGCGGTCGCCGCCGAGCCGGTGAAGCTGACGATGTCCTGGCACGACAGATGGTCGAACAGGTCGCCGACTTGGCCGACGATCAACTGCACCGAGCCCGGCGGCAAAATCCCCGATTCGATCATGACCCGGAACGCGGCCTCGGTCAGGTAGGCGGTTGCCGAGGCCGGCTTGACGATTGCCGGGACGCCCGCGAGCAGGGTCGGCGCGAGCTTCTCGAGCATCCCCCAGACCGGGAAGTTGAACGCGTTGATGTGCACCGCCGCACCCTGCAGCGAAGTGAAGATGTGCTGGCCCACGAAGGTGCCGTTCTTGGACAGCGTCTCAAGCTGGCCGTCGAGGAGCACATGGCCGTCGGGAAGCTCGCGGCGCCCTTTGGACGAAAAGGAAAACAAGGTGCCGGCGCCGCCCTCGATGTCGATCCAGCCGTCCTTGCGGGTCGCCCCGGTCGAGTAGCTGAGCTCGTACAATTCCTCCTTGCGGGCCATGATCGCGAGCCCGAGCGCTTTCAGCATCCGGGCGCGCTCGTGGAAGGTCAGCTTGCGCAAGGCCGGGCCGCCGACGTCGCGGGCGTGGCGCAGCATTGCAGCGAAATCGAGCCCGCCGCTGCCGGTCGTTGCGACCGGCGATCCGTCGATCGCGCTCGGCAACTCGGCCAGATTGCCTTCGCCGGCGAACCAGCCGTCGCGGGCATAATTGAGGAGCTGGGCGGTTTTCATTGCCTTGGGTACCTTCCCGACTGGTCTTCGTTCGGGTCTACGGAGAATGAGGGCCCTTCGACAAGGTCAGGGTGGCGGCGACTTCGAGCGAAGCAAGAACGGTCCGAATTGGCGCCATCATTAAGGTCCTGACCAATCGGTCGCCCTTAGCGTCGTGGATCGTCGGTCGGGCCATGGGGGCTCTCACCTCGCAGTCAAATGGGGCAAGCCGGTTGAAGCCTCGCGCGCCACGCCAGAAGGTGCTGATCAGGACACGAATGCGCGTTAGCGCTGGGTGGAACGATGCGTGCATTCTCAACATTTCTCCGCGCGGGCTGATGATCAAGGCTGCTTCGCGGCCGCCTCAGCGCGGGTCGTATGTCGAGCTCAGACGCGGTGCGCGCATCATCATCGGCCGAGTGATGTGGGCGAAGGAAGACCGCTTCGGACTATCGACGCAGGATCAGCTCGACGTCGAATCGATCATCGCAGTGCCCGATGGCGGTGCGGACTCCACCGGATCCTCGCCGGCGAGCGTTGCTTCGTACGAGCGGCGCTCCGCGGTTCGGCGGCACGCCACCGCCTTTGAGCGCAGTCGCCAATGGTCGCGCGCCTTTGAGTTCATGTGCATCACGGTCTTCGCGGTGGCTGGGTGTATGGTTGCGTTCGGCGCCGTCACAAAATTGTTCGCGGCGCCAATGGCCGCGGTCGAACAGGGATTCGAAGCCAGGAAGCCGGTTCAACGCCCGACGAACCTCGGCTCCCGCTTTTCGAGGAAGGCGGCGACCCCTTCGCGGTAGTCGTCGGTGAAGCCGAGGCGCCGCATCTCGTTGCGCTCCTCGTTGAGGTCCTGATCGAGAGTCCGCGACCAGGTCGAACGCAGCATCTTCTTGGTTTCGGCGAGCCCGAGCGGCGGCAGCGAGGCGAGCCTGGTGGCGAGCGCATCGACCTCGGCGTCGAGCGCTTCGTCGTCGACCGCTTTCCAGATCAGGCCCCACTCGGCGGCCTTGTCGGCCGACAGCGGCTCGCCGGTCAGAGCGAGCCCGAGCGCTCGAGCCTGGCCGACGAGGCGCGGGAGAATCCAGGTGCCGCCGCTGTCGGGAACCAGGCCGATAGCCGTGAAGCTCTGAATGAACTTCGCCGAGCGCGCGGCGACTACCATGTCGCAGGCGAGCGCGACATTGGCGCCGGCGCCGGCGGCGACCCCGTTGACCCGCGCGATCACCGGCTGGTGAAGGTCCGTGAGCCGGCGGATCAATGGGTTCCAGCAGGTCTCGACGGTGACCCCGAGATCGACCGGATGCCCGGACGCCACCGCTCGGTCGTTGAGATCCTGCCCGGCACAGAAGCCGCGTCCGGCGCCCGTCAGAACCACGACGCGCGCGTCGCCGAGCGTTTCGAGAGCGTCGCGCAGCTCTTGGTGCATGGCGACGTTGAAGCTGTTGAGCTTGTCGGGCCGGTTGAGGGTGATCCGGGCGATCCCGCGGTCCGCCTTGAAGTCGATGGTCTCGTAGGTCATGGCCGGCAATGCCTAGCCAAGGAGGGGCAGTGAGCGCAAACGATCTGGCTGCAAAAGTCGCGCATCACATGCTTTCCGAGGAGGGGACCGGGCCGGCCTGGGGAATCGTCATCGAGGAAGCGCGCGACGGATATGCGCGCCTGTCGATGCAAGTGCGCCCCGACATGCTCAACGGCCACCGGATCGTCCACGGCGGGATGGTGTTCGCGCTGGCCGACACGGCGTTCGCCTACGTGTGCAACGGCGGCAACGAGAAAACGGTCGCCGCGCAGGCGTCGATCGTGTTCCTCGGCAGCGCCCAGGAAGGCGAGACCCTGGTCGCCGAGGCCGAACAGGTCGCGAGCGCCGGCCGCAGCGGAGTCACTCGAGTCGCGGTGCGCACTGCCGACGGCCGAGCGGTCGCGGAGTTCACCGGCACTTCGCGAACGCTCGGCGGACCGGTCGTCGAAGTTTGAACGTTGTGCCCTCAGGGACTAGATAGAGGCGATGTACACGACCGAGCTTCAGAAGGGCGCAAGCGTCCAGTCGATCGAGGATCCCGAGCTGCTCGCGGCGTTCGAGGCGCGGGTCGCGGCGGACGAGTTTATCGAGCCCAAGGACTGGATGCCCGAAGCCTATCGGCGGACGTTGGTCCGGCAAGTCTCTCAGCACGCACACAGCGAGATCGTCGGCATGCTTCCCGAGGGAAACTGGATCGCTCGAGCGCCGTCGCTGCGCCGCAAGGCGATCCTGCTCGCCAAGGTCCAGGACGAGGCCGGGCACGGGCTGTATTTGTACTGCGCTGCGGAGACGCTCGGCACCAGCCGCGAGCAGATGATCGAGGCGCTGCACTCGGGCAAAGCCAAATATTCGACGATCTTCAACTATCCGACTCTGACCTGGGCCGACATCGGCGCGATCGGCTGGCTGGTCGACGGAGCGGCGATCATGAACCAGGTGCCGCTGCAGCGCACCAGCTACGGCCCCTACGCCCGGGCGATGGTTCGGGTGTGCAAGGAGGAAAGCTTCCACCAGCGCCAGGGCTACGAAATCATGATCGCGATGGCCAACGGGACGTCGGAGCAGAAGCGGATGGCCCAGGACGCGCTCAACCGCTGGTGGTGGCCGAGCCTGATGATGTTCGGCCCGCCCGACGAAGACAGCCCCAACAGCGCGCAGTCGATGCGCTGGCGGATCAAGCGCGACACCAACGACGAGCTTCGGCAGAAATTCGTCGACATCACCGTGCCGCAAGCGGACTTCATCGGGCTCGAGGTGCCGGACGCTGACCTCGCGTGGAACGAAGCCAAGGGCGGCTACGATTTCGGCGAAGTCGATTGGGACGAGTTCTACGCAGTGGTGCGCGGCGAGGGCCCGGTCGCCAAGGAGCGCATGGCGGCGAGGCGAGCCGCGTGGGATGACGGCGCCTGGGTTCGCGAAGCAGCGGCCGCGCATGAGGACAAGCGCCGCGCAAAGGCGGCGGCGTGAGCGGCGACTGGCCGCTGTGGGAGGTATTCGTCCGTGCCAAGAACGGTCTTGCGCATCGCCACGTTGGCAGCGTTCATGCTCCTGACCCGGAGCTCGCGCTCCGCCACGCGCGCGACACCTATACGCGGCGGCAGGAAGGGGTGAGCCTGTGGGTGGTTCCGTCGGCCGAGATCGTCGCGTCCGATCCCGATGAGTCCGGGCCGATGTTCGAGCCGGCCGCCGACAAAATCTACCGCCACCCGACCTTTTACGACATCCCCGACGAGGTGAAGCACATCTGATGCCGGCGCTTCCGCCGATCCGGCCCGAGGATGAGGTGGTCGCGCTCAAGTCGCGGCCCGCCGGTGCGTTCGATGAACCGGCGGTTGGCGAACCCGATCCCGGCCGGTTCGATTATCTGCTGCGGCTGGGCGACGATGCTTTGATCCTCGGCCAGCGATTGGGCGAATGGTGCGGCCATGCGCCGGCGCTCGAGGTCGACCTGAGCCTCGCCAACCTCGCGCTCGACCTGATCGGACAGGCGACGCATCTGCTTGGCGCGGCTGGCGAGGCCGAAGGCGACGGGCGCGACGGCGACAAGCTCGCCTTCCACCGCGACGTGCTCGATTTTCGCAATTGCCTGCTGGTCGAGCAACCGAACGGCGACTTCGGACGGACGATCGCCCGGCAGCTGCTGTTCTCAACCTGGCAGTACCTGCATTACCAGCGGCTCGCGGAATCGAGTGACCCAGTCCTGCACGACATCGCGGCCAAGGCGGTCAAGGAAGTTGCCTATCACCGGGAGCTGGCGTCCGAATGGACGGTGCGGCTCGGCGACGGCACCGAAGAGAGCGTGCAGAGGATGCGGGACGGGCTCGACTGGTGCTGGCGCTTCATCCCCGAGCTGTTCGAGGTCGACGAGCTGCTCGACGGGCTGATCGCGCGCGGCATCGCGGCCGATCCGCGCGCCTTCGAGGAAGAATATCGTTCGGCAATCGGACAGGTTCTCGCCGGAGCAAAGATCGAGCCCCCGCCCGAGCAAAGGC
>JBPCQE010000190.1:0-4741 GCA_050998435.1 Sphingomicrobium sp.
GAGCGGGGTCTGGAACGCGGCCTCGATCGCCGCCTTGATCGCCGCCAACGGGGCCGGGGGCAAATCGTCCTGGAGCTGCGAGAGATTCTCAGCGGCGCGGTCGCCGACCAGGTCGGGGCGCGTCGACAGCGCCTGACCCAGCTTGATCGCGGCCGGTCCGATTTCCTGCAGCGCCTTGGCGTAATCGGGGGTTGGCGGGACCTTGGCCGCGAAGCACGCGATCCGCGCCAGCCGGCGGACCTGCGGAGGAGTCAGCGGATCGGCCTCGATGCCCTGGAGAGCGCCATGGCGGGCGAGCGTCCGCCCCCATTTGAGCAGCCGCCACAGATGGGTGACCGAAGCGGTCAAATTTTCCAGCCGCTGTGGATCGCGACCAGCCCGCCGAGCATCGGCTCGACGCCGGTGCGGACGAACCCCGCATCGGCAATCATCTGCCGGAACGCCTCGGGCCGCGGGAAGCGGCGGATCGATTCGACCAGATAGCGATAACTGGCCTCGTCGGCGGCGACCGCCTTGCCGAGGCGCGGGATGACATTGCTCGCATAAGCCTCGTAGGCGCCGGCAAATCCGGGCCAGTCGCTGGTCGAGAATTCGAGACAGTAGAAGCGCCCGCCACGCTCGAGGACTCGCCACGCCTCATGGAGCGCGGCACCGATGTCGGTGACGTTCCGGATCCCGAAGGCGATCGTGTAGGCGTTGAAGCTGCGGTCGTCGAAGGTCAGGTCTTGCGCGTCCTCGACCTGCCAGGCGAGGCCGTCGATGCCGCGTTGCAGGGCGCGCTTCCGGCCGACTTCGAGCATATCGGCGTTGATGTCGGCGATGGTCACCTCCGCTCCGCGCCGAGCCATCCGGAAAGCGACATCGCCGGTGCCCCCCGCCATGTCGATGATGCGCTCGCCGGGCCGCGGCTTCACCCGGGCGACGAACCGGTCCTTCCACAGCCGGTGAAGCCCGCCCGACATCAAATCGTTCATCACATCGTAGCGGCGCGCGACCGAGGTGAAGACCACGCCGACCCGCCGAGTCTTCTCGTCGGGGCTGACCAGCTCGTCGCCGAAATTCACCTTGGGTGTCATCGCGGTGCCTCTAGCGGGCTTGGCGGGGCTTCGCCATATCGCGGCAATGCCCGAACTGCCCGAAGTCGAGACCACCGTTCGCGGCCTGGCGCGCGTGCTCGAGGGGCGGCGGCTGGCGCGAGTCGAGGCTCGGCGGGCGGACCTTCGCCGGGCGTTTCCCGAGGATCTCGGGCAGCGCCTCACCGGCGCCCGGGTGACCGGCGTCGGGCGCCGAGCCAAGTTCGGGCTGATCGACACCGACCGCGGCGACACGCTGGTCTTCCACCTCGGCATGTCCGGCCACTGGCGGATCGATCCTGCCGAGCTCGACCTCCACGATCATTTGTTGCTGGAAACGGATGAGGGGCGGCGGCTGGCGCTCAACGATGCCCGCCGCTTCGGCTCGGTCGACTTGGTTTCCACCGATGAGCTCGGCGAGTGGCCGCAGTTTGCCGCGCTCGGCCCCGACGCGCTGGGCCCCGACCTCGACGCGCGCTGGTTTAAACGCCGCTTCGAAGGGCGTCGAGCCCCGGTCAAGGCCCTGCTCCTCGACCAGCGGATCATCGCAGGGCTCGGCAACATCTATGCTTGCGAGGCGCTTCACCGTGCCGGAATCCATCCGGCGCGCGCCGCGGGCTCGATTTCGCTCAAGCGGCTGGAGCGACTCGCAGCGGCGATCCCGGAAGTGCTTGACGAGGCGGTCGCGGCCGGTGGGTCGAGCCTGCGCGATTTCGTCAGCCCCGACGGAACGCTCGGCTATTTTTCGTCGCGGTTCGACGTCTACGATCGCGAGGGCAGGCCGTGCGCGTGCGGCGGGCGGGTGAAGCGAATCATCCAAGGCGGCCGCTCGACCTTCTATTGCCCGCGGTGCCAACACTGAGGGCCGCCGATACGGCGGCGGATCGGTTGACCATCCATGCCCCTCCCGCTAGTGGAGCGGCCGTGTCGGCGCGCGGCCTGAAGGCCCATTGCGCCGTTTTTTCATTGAGCTGGAATTTTAGAGACCAAGATGGCGAACACTAAGCAGGCCAAGAAGCGCATCCGCCGCAACGCGAACCGCGAGGCGATCAACGGCGCCCGGGTGGGGCGGATCCGGACCTTTATCAAGACCGCCGAATCGGCGCTCGAGTCGGGCAAGAAAGACGAGGCCGCCAAGGCTTTGAAAGCAGCCCAGCCAGAGTTGGCGCGCGGAGTCGCCCGCGGAGTCATTCACAAGAATACCGCCGCCCGCAAATTTTCGCGGCTGTCCAAAAGGCTTGCCTCGCTGGCCTGAATCGGCGCCTCAAAATCGGTCCTCAAACGGCGATCGATACGCACGCGCTTTGGTCCCGATTCGGGACCTTTCAAAAAACCCAGCTTTTCCCGCGATTCGCGCTTCCGGTAAAACGGAAGCTAACAAAAAAGTCGCGGTTTTCTGCGTCTTCCCCGGCTTTCCCAGTGTTTTCGCTGTCAAGGCTGATTATTTCACTTTTGTGAAAAAACATGTCTTGAAAGCGCGCTCCGAGGCTTCCAGAAACAGCCTTCCGGGCGCCGAGTCTGCGCCAGGGGCTAGAGAGAAAAAACGCCATCGGCGCCAGCGGACTCGCACCCGGCGCAGCGGCCCCTTTTTGTCTCTCGCTGCGACCTTGAGGGAGGCGAAAAGGGCAAGTGCAAGGCGGTCTGTCCCAATCGACTTTGGAGCCCGCCGGCGCACGCATCGCAGCGCCGCTCGAAGCCGCCTGGGATTCGATTCGCGGCGGGCTCCGCCGGGACCTCGGGGCGCGCACGTTCGACGGCTGGCTGAAGCCCGCCGTTCTCGGTGCATTCGAGCCCGATACTGGTGCCCTCGAAATCCTGTTGCCAAGCCAGTTCATGGCCGACTGGGTCCGCTCCCATTTCGGCGAGCGGCTGGCCCTGGCGTGGAAGACCGTGCTGCCGATCGTTCGCGAGGTGCGGGTCGTAGCCGCCGCCGACGCGCCGCGGCCGTCGCCGCTGCTGGTCCTCGAGGAAGTCCCCGAGCCCCCGCCGGTTGCGCGCGACCCGTCGAGCCCGAATTTCGACCCGCGCTATCGCTTCGAAACGTTCATCGTCGGCAAGGCGAATGAGGTTGCCGCGACCGCGGCCCGGACGCTCGCCGGAACTGGCGCGGTCGGCTTCAACCCCCTGTTCCTCCATGGCGGCACCGGCCGCGGCAAGACTCATTTGCTGCACGCGATCGGCCACGGTTTCCTCGCCGCCAATCCCGGCAAGCGAGTCGTGTCGATGTCGGCCGAAAAGTTCATGGTCGAGTTCATCCGGGCGCTCAAAGCCAACGACACGATCGGCTTCAAGGGACGGCTGCGCAACGCCGACCTGCTGCTGATCGACGACGTCCAGTTCATCGCCGGCAAGGACTCCACCCAGGAGGAATTCTTCCACACGATGAACGAGATCATCACCGCCGGGCGGCGGCTGGTGATCACCTCCGACCGCGCACCGCAGGACCTCGACGGAGTCGCACCGCGGATCCTGTCGCGGCTGTCGTGGGGCCTGGTCGCGGACATCAACGCGGCCGATTTCGAGCTGCGCTTCAACATCATCGAAGCCAAGCTTGGAGCGCTGCCCGGCGTCGCGATGCCGCGCAACGTCGTCGATTTCCTCGCCCGCCGGGTGACCTCTAGCGTCCGCGAGCTGGAGGGCGCGCTCAACCGGATCGCCGCTTATGCGATGATGACCGGCCGAGCGATCGACGTCGCGTTCGTCGAGGAAGTGCTGGCCAACGTGCTGCGCGCCAACCAGCGGCGGATTTCGATCGACGAGATCCAGACCCAGGTCGCCGAGCATTACCGGATCCGCAAGGCGGAGATGACCTCCGCCCGCCGCGCCCGCGAGGTCGCCCGTCCGCGCCAGGTGGCGATGTATCTGTCCAAGCAGCTGACCCCGAAATCGCTGCCCGATATCGGCCGGCGCTTCGGCGGGCGCGACCACACCACGGTAATCCATGCGGTCAAGCAGATCGAGCGGCTGCGGGCTGCCGACGCAGAGCTCGACGCCGATATCCGGCTGCTCACCCGGCAGCTCGAGGGCTGAGCGGCAAAGAGTTCCCTGGTTGCCCCGATGGCCAGGGAAAAAGGCCCATCCGGACCAGCTCCGGGTGGGCCTTTCTTTTGCCTTCGCCGGAAGGGCTTAGCGGCGGTGCCACGGTTGCGGCGCCGCCGATAAGCTGTTTAGAGCGTCGCCGGCGTGACCCTGTCCAGGTGAGCCACGCGCATCAGCCAAGCGGAGCGCCGGGTGAAAGGGATCGTTCTTGCAGGAGGCAGCGGCAGTCGGCTTTACCCGGCCACGCTCGTCGTCTCGAAACAGCTGCTCCCGGTGTTCGACAAGCCGATGATCTATTACCCGCTCGGCGCCCTGATGCTCGCCGGAATCACCGAGATATTGATCATCTCGACGCCCGCCGACCTGTCGCGGTTCCGCGAGCTGCTCGGTGACGGAAGCGCTTATGGAATTGCCTTTACCTATGCCGAGCAGGCCCAGCCGAACGGGCTCGCCGAAGCCTTTATCATCGGCAGCAGTTCGTCGGCGACAGCCCGGTGGCGCTCGTTCTGGGCGACAACATCTTCTACGGCGCCGGGCTCGTCGAAATACTCCGGGAGGCGGCCGCCCAGACCCAGGGAGCGACGGTGTTCGCTTACGGCGTCGAGGACCCCGAGCGCTATGGAGTCGTC
>JBPCQE010000197.1:0-4994 GCA_050998435.1 Sphingomicrobium sp.
TCAGGCAGACGCCCCCGTCCTCGGCGTAGCGGTGCTTGAAACCGAGCCCGGTGCCGAGGCTGACCTGGGCTCCGACAATGCCGTGGCCGCCGTAGAAGCCGTGCTCGACCGAGAACATGTGCATCGAGCCGCCCTTGCCCTTGGAGATGCCTGCTGCCCGGCCGGTCAGCTCGGCCATGATCAGCTTGGGGTCGATTCCGTAGGCGAGCATGTGGCCGTGGTCGCGGTAGCCGGTGATGACGCTGTCCTTGCCGACCGTCATCGCGCTCTGCAGCCCGACCGCGACCGCCTCCTGGCCGATGTACAAATGGCAGAAGCCGCCGATCAGACCCAATCCGTAGAGTTGGCCGGCTCTTTCCTCAAAACGCCGGATGAGCAGCATCTGCTTGTAGAGGTCGAGAAGCTGCTCTTTGGACGCTTTATAGCGCTTCGGCTCGGGCGGGCGCTCCTGTTTCGCCTGGACGGGCGCCTTGGTTGCGGTCTTAGGCTTTACTGCGCGCGCCAAGGCGTGGCCTTTCGTGGGGCTAAAGAAGCGGCTGGCTCTATAGGAAAGGCCCAACCTAACTTGCAACTGCACTGGCAACCGCGAGGTCGAGCTACTCGAGCGGGATGATGACTTCGTCGGGGCGGACCAGGCCGAGGTCGCGGCGGACCAGCTCGTCGGCCATGTCCGGGTCGGCTTTCTTCGGGTCGAGCAAGGCCGAGCGGTGGCGAAGCTGGGCGCGCTCCGAATCGAGCCGAGCGAGCTCGGCTTTGCGCTCGTTGAGGTCGCGGTTGTAGCCGCCCCAGGCGAGCAGTCCGTTGGGCCCGGCAATCGCATAGCCGGCGAAATTGCCGACCACGATCAGGGCCAGCGCCGGCATCGCCGCGCGGCGGATCAGTCCGCTTGTCCGCTGTGCCGTTCGTTGAGCTGCCCCCATGCGAGCCAAAGAATCACGATGACGTCATGAAGGCAAGCGAAAACCTCGGTTTCACTGGCGAATCCGTGGATTAGCGCGGTGAGTAGGCCTTGATCGCCACCCGACCGGCGTATGCGGCGGCGTCGCCGAGCTGTTCCTCGATGCGCAGCAGCTGGTTGTACTTGGCGGTGCGGTCGGAGCGCGCCAGGCTGCCGGTCTTGATCTGCCCGCAGTTGAGCGCGACCGCGAGGTCGGCGATGGTCGAATCCTCGGTCTCGCCCGAGCGGTGCGACATCACCGCGGTGTAGCCCGAGCTTTGCGCCAGCCGGACCGCGGCGATCGTCTCGGTCAAAGTTCCGATCTGGTTGACCTTGACCAGGATCGAGTTGGCGATGCCGTCGGCGATGCCCCGGGCGAGGCGCTTCTCGCTGGTCACGAACAGATCGTCGCCGACCAATTGGATACGCTGCCCGAGCCGCTCGGTGGCCAGCTTCCAACCGATCATGTCGTCCTCGGCAAGCCCGTCCTCGATCGAAGCGATGGGATAGTCGGCAATCAGCGCTTCGAGATAGTCGACCATCTGCTCGGGGGTGAGGGTCTTCTCCTCCCCGACGAGGACATAGGCGCCATCCTTGAAATATTCGCTCGCCGCGGGATCGAGTGCAATCACGACATCGTCGCCCGAGCGGTAGCCGGCGCTCTCGACGGCCGGCAGGATGAAGTCGAGCGCCTGCCTGGTCGAGGCGATGTCCGGTGCAAAACCGCCTTCGTCGCCAACGCCGGTCGACCAGCCCTGCTGGTACAGTGCGCTCTTAAGGGCGTGGAAGATTTCCGAGCCGCAGCGCAGCGCTTCGGAGAAGCTCGCCGCGCCGACCGGCATGACCATGAACTCCTGGAAATCCAGCGGATTGTCGGCGTGCGCGCCGCCGTTCAGAATATTCATCATCGGCACCGGCAACAGCTTGGCCTCGTCTCCGCCGACGTACCGGTAGAGCGGCTGCCCGAGCGCTTGCGCCGCCGCCTTGGCGGTCGCGAGGCTAACTCCGAGGATCGCGTTCGCTCCGAGCCGCCCCTTGTTCTCGGTGCCATCGAGCGCGATCAGAGCGGAGTCCAGCCCTTGCTGGTCGACGGCGTCGCGGCCCACCACGGCCTGCGCGATCTCGCCATTGACCGACCGCACCGCTTTCTCGACGCCCTTGCCGCCCCAGCGGCTCTTGTCGCCGTCGCGCAACTCGACCGCTTCGTGCGCTCCGGTCGAAGCTCCCGAGGGCACCGCGGCGCGGCCCATGCTTCCGTCCCCGAGAGTGACGTCGACCTCGACCGTCGGGTTGCCGCGGCTGTCGAGAATCTGGCGGCCGTGGACGGCGACGATTGCGGTCATGGAAGTCCTTCTTGCGCGGGGATGCTGAAAAGCGGGCGAAGGGCACTTATATGGCGCGGGTCAAGGCGTGCAACTTTCGCCCTCACGCGCCGGAACGAAGGCGCTCGGGTCGGGGTTAAGGCCTTAAAAGGAGGACATGAAATGCAGGACGACAAGACCGGGCTTCCCGAGGGAACCGACAAGATCATCTCCGGTGCTGCGACGCCGACATCGGCCGAAGGCGTGAACGGCGACGTTCTGCTGGTCGCCGACGTCGGCCAGCCGACCGACCGTACGACCGGACGCGCGGCGACCCGGGACGCGATCGCCGACAAGATCCGCACCGGCCGCGACAAACTGTCGAGCCAGGCGGCCGACAAGACCCGCGGGCTGGTCGGCCAGGGCCTCGAGCGCGGCGCCGAGGCGCTCGCCAACGTCAGCAAATTGGTCGGGGACACGGCGGATGGCCTCGATGAACGCCTCGGGCCCGAGTACGGCGACTATGCGCGCCGCGCCGCCACCGCCATCGAGGACACCGCCAACAGCATCGCCAGCAAGGATGCCGACGAGCTGATCGACGACACCCGCGAATTCGTCCGCAAGAGCCCGGGAGTCGCTTTGGCCGGAGCGGCGATCGTCGGCTTCGCGCTGGCTCGGCTGATCAAGGCGGGCCTCGCCCGCGGTGAGGACGACACGGCGGACAGCGGCGGCAGCCGCGGCGGATCGCGGGACAAGCGCGAGGGCTGATGCTGAAACCGACCGATCCGGCCATGCAGCCATCCGGCCCGGGTGACGAGCGCCCGATCGGCGAGCTCGTCCACCAGCTGGTCGAGGATGGCAAGGCCTACGCGCATGCGGAGCTCGGGACCGCCAAGGCAATTGCCTCGGCCAAGGCCGGCAGCCTCAAGGTCCCGGCGATCCTGCTGGGAGCGGCGTTGCTGCTCATCCAGGCGGCGGTGACGGTCCTCGCCGTCGCCGTGTTCCTGGGCCTGCTGGCGCTGATGGGCCCGGTCCTCGCCGGGCTGCTGGTGTTCGTCATCTTCGCCGGTGGCGCGGCGGCCCTGGCCTGGTTCGGAATCCAGAAGGCGAAGCGCGAGCTATGAGCAAGGACACGCCCGAGATCGCGGCAGCGCGGATCGAGGCCGAGCGGTCGCGGGCCCGGCTGATGGAGACGGCGCGCGAGCTCCAGGAGCGGCTCAGCCCCGGAACGCTCGCCCAGAACGCCTGGGAGGGCGCCAAGTCGAAGGGCGCCGACCTCGCCGAGGACGCGGTCGACGCGGTTCGCCGGCGGCCGGCGATCGCCAGCGGAGTGGTCGCCGCGATCGCCTTGTTTCTCGCCCGCGAGCCACTGATCGACATGGCCGGCAAGCTCGCCGACGGGGTG
Organism: Sphingomicrobium sp.; assembly: GCA_050998435.1. GTDB lineage: Bacteria > Pseudomonadota > Alphaproteobacteria > Sphingomonadales > Sphingomonadaceae > Sphingomicrobium. The sequence continues at coordinate 3,644 of JBPCQE010000197.1, forward strand.
ACGACCAAGCGCAAGTCGAGAAAGTCCAAGGCCCGGCCGCGCAAGACTACGGCCAAAGTGAAAAAGACGGAGACGATCGAATGACAGAGCAGGACAACGACCGGCAGGCCGACGCCCGCGACAGCGGCGTCCGCCAGCGGGCGATCGAAGCGTACGACGGCGCCCTCGACAACGTCGCCGGCGCCGGCCGCAAGGCCAATGACGCGATCGACGAAGCGCCGCTGATCGCGCTTGCCGGCGGGCTCGCGCTCGGCGCGATCCTGGCCGCGCTCCTGCCCCGCAGCGAGAGCGAGGCTCGGATGCTTCGCCCGGTCGGCGACAAGCTCAGCGGCTCCGCCAGGGCAGCCGTCGCGGCCGCCAAGGATGCGGGCACGTCGCGGCTCGCCGAGCTCGGCCTGACCCGCGAGAAGGGCGCCGAGACGCTGCGCTCGATCTTCGAGACCGCCGGCGGAGCCGCGAAGAGCTCGGCGCAGTCGGCGCTGGGCGCGGGCCGGACTCGCGAATGAGCAAGCTCCATCTGGTGTTCGGCGGACGGGTCAAGGACCCGCGCGCGCTCGAGTTCGTCGATCTCAACGCGATCGATTTCGTCGGCCTGTTCGAAAGCTATGCCGAGGCCGAGGACGCGTGGCGCTCGCGCGCCCAGCGCACGGTCGACGATGCCGAGATGAAATATGTCGTTGTCCACCTGCACCGGCTGCTCGAGCCCGAAAGCGACGTCGGCGCCGCGTCGGCGGCTTGAGCGGAAGCTTCCCCGTTTTCCGTTCGTCCTGAGCGAAGCGCGGAGCGCGTAGTCGAAGGGCGAGTGCTCGGCCGTCGTGCCAGCGCCCTTCGACAAGCTCAGGACGAACGCGGATAGCGGTGCGCTGCTCTCACGCCTTCCTGTATCGCCAGAGCAGAAGCGGCCGCTGCAGCAGCAGGCCCGCTACGAAACCGCCGATATGCGCCGGAGCGGCGAGCAGATAACCCTGAGCTCCGGCGAGCACGCCGATCATCACCTGCAGCACCACCCAGGCGGCGAGCAGCCACAGCGCATTGAGCGCCCGATTGAGCCGCGGCGAGCGCACGATCCTTTTCTGCTGGCCGAAGCTCAGCGCGAAGGCGCCGATCACCGCGCTGATCGCCCCGCTGGCGCCGATCATCGGCGTCATTTCCCCCGGATCGATCGCCCATTGCGCGATGGCCGCGGCATAGGCGCCGATGCCATAGAGGATCAGTAGCCCGGCCCGCCCCAGCACGCGCTCGACCAAAGTCCCGCACCAGACCAGCATCAGCAGGTTGAGCGCGAGGTGAAGCATTCCGCCGTGGACCAGCGTCGCGCTCAATGGGGTCAGCAGCACCGGCACCGCGGGGG
>JBPCQE010000039.1:0-5445 GCA_050998435.1 Sphingomicrobium sp.
GTGCGGCGCATGCACGATGGTAGTTTACATCCAAAACGGACCAAATCGAGTCGTCTGCGCCGCCTACCAACCTCGGGACTCTGCAATGGGCCGCGAGGAAGGTAGAGTGCAAAGCATGTTCAACTGGTTGCTCAAAGCTGACAAAGGGGCTGACCTGTTTGGTCGGTGGTTCACTTTTTTGACCGGCCTCAGCTTTGCCTACTCTTGGTTGGTCAACAACGTCCGGTGGTTCGGCCAGTTAAACTGGGCCGAGTCCATCCTCGTTGGGATCGGTTTGGCTCTTACAACACTATTTTCCGTTGCCGCGAGCTTGGCTCTTATCAGGTATTTTGGCCCTGCTCGGATGACGGACGAAACTACTATGACCGTCACGCAGGCGACCTATGACGATTCCAAGTTGCGCGAGGAAATGGCCGCACTAATCGAGACATCTCATAGCAACATTGAGATTTTGGCAGCCTTCGCGAGGGACGCACATGAGTTTTCGTCCAAGCTTGCTGCGATTGAAGAACTAACCGGCAAGATACGCGACGACTATCAGCGAATGAACGGGCTCGAGATTCGCTTTTCAGATGAAATGGACAAGCTCAAAGAGGTGTTGCAGCGAGATTTTGAGACCCTCCGCTCCAACCAGGCTGTTTTGCAGGAACGCGTTGGAAAGGCGGAGACGGAGCAGAGAGACGCGTCTAACAAAGCCCTACACTCGCTCCACGCGATCTATCTGCGCGAACGACTCATCAAACTGGCTGCTGACATTCGACGAGATGCAGCCGATCTGTCCCACAAGGTCACCGAGCGGCAACCACACGACGCCGCTTCTTGGGCCTCATGGCAAAGTGTCCACAGTCATTGGGAGAGCCTGATAAGTCAGTGGTGGATGGTCGCTCGCTTCTATCTGGCAAGCTCGGGGCACGTAGTCGTCGCGCCTGACCACATGTACTCAAAGATTGAGCTGGATGAGAGCACGCTGGTCCCCATAGGTGGCGCGGAGGCGGTGCGGGTGTATAAAAAATTTCGCATCATTCAGGACCAATGGGAAGCGGTTCAAGACGAGCTGGAAGACAATGTTTGTTCCGTTGCCTTTAGGGGTGTGTCGGAAGTGGAGGCAAGACGTGGCGAACCGCTCGAACAAGGCTGACGCATTCTTTTCGCCGCATATTTGATTGCCGCAACGGCACTGCTCGTATCATCGCCGGCGATTGCGGCGCGGCCGCAAGTCCTGTTCGCGCAGGGTCAATGGGCGGCGGTCAGTTACGGCACCCGGTGCGAAGCGGTGGCACGGCCGCTGCTGCCGGCGGCGAGGCGTCAACCCGAATCCCGCGCCGGCTTCGCCTTCGGCCCCACCGGCTCGCGGGTCGGCGGGTTCCACGCCCGCCTGAGCCGGGTGCCGCGCCCCGGGTCGAGCGTCATGCTGACCATCGGCGAGCGCCCGTTCCTGCTGGTCGCACGCGGCGATTGGGCGTGGAGCCGCGGGCCGGTGCAGGATTCGGCGATCATCGCCGCGGCGCGGGCCGCGACATCGATGCGGATCGAGTCGCGCGACGGCTCGGGACGGCGGTTCGCCGACCGCTATCTGCTCGCCGGCGCGCCAACCGCGATCGACGCCGCCGCCGCCGCCTGCGCTGGCAAAATCTGACTGGCCCCACTAGATAAGCGGCCTGCAATGAGCGCCGCCACCGCCCTGATGCCGATCCCCGGCGTGATCGATCCCGTGCCCGTTCGGCGCGGGACCAATGCGCGCGCCGACGGCCGAACCGAGCTGGTCGGGCTGTCGAAGGATGCGATCCGCGCCGCGCTCGAAGCGGAAGGCCTCGAGCCGAAGCAATCGAAGCTGCGCTCGAAGCAAATCTGGCACTGGATCTATCATCGCGGCGCCAGCGACTTCTCGGCGATGAGCGACATCGCCAAGGCGCAAGCGCTGTGGCTCGCGGCACGTTTCGTCATTTCGCGGCCCGAGGTGGTCGAGGCGCAGGTCTCCTCCGACGGCACTCGCAAATGGCTGCTTCGAACGCACGACGGCAACGACTTCGAGATGGTGTTCATCCCCGACGCCGACCGCGGCACCCTGTGCGTGTCGAGCCAGGTCGGCTGCACGTTGAATTGCACCTTTTGCCACACTGGGACGATGCGGCTGGTGCGCAACCTCGAGCCGTCGGAAATCGTCGGCCAGGTGATGCTCGCGCGCGATGCGCTCGGCGAATGGCCGCCTGCCGCGGAGCAGCCTGACTCGAACAGATGCGCGCCCGAGGGGCGGATGCTGACCAACATCGTCATGATGGGCATGGGGGAGCCGCTGTACAACTTCGACAATGTCCGCGACGCGCTGAAGATCGTCATGGACGGCGACGGCCTCGGCCTGTCGAAGCGCCGGATCACTTTGTCGACCAGCGGCGTCGTGCCGATGATGCAGCGCGCCGGCGACGAGATCGGGGTCAATCTCGCGGTATCGCTGCACTCGGTCCGCAAGGAAGTCCGCGACGAGATTGTGCCCCTGAACCGCAAATATGGCATCGATCAGTTGCTCGAGGCGTGCGCGGCTTATCCGGGCGCCAACAATGCGCGCCGGATCACGTTTGAATATGTGATGCTCAAGGACAAGAACGACAGCGACGAGGACGCGCTCGAGCTGGTCCGGCTGATCCGCAAATACCGGCTGCCGGCGAAGGTCAATCTGATCCCGTTCAACCCGTGGCCGGGCGCGCCCTACGAATGCTCGCCGCCCGAGCGCATCCGAGCGTTCTCGAACATCATCTTCGAGGCCGGCATCTCGGCTCCCGTGCGCACTCCGCGCGGCCGCGACATCGACGCCGCCTGCGGGCAGCTGAAGACCGCCGCCGAACGCAAGCGCAAGAGCGCATAAGCGGCGGCGAGCGTGGCGTTGATCGGCAGGCTGATCGACAAGTTGCTCAAGAAGGGCAGCGTCAGGGTCATCACCGCCGACGGCAAGCGGGCAACCTACGGCCGCGGCGGCGGCAAGCATCTTACCCTCCGGCTGACCGACGCCAAGGCTCCCCTCGAGATCCTCCGCAACCCACGCCTCGGGTTGGGGGAAACCTATATGGACGGGCGGCTGGTGATCGAGGACGGCACCATGCTCGATCTTTTCGAGCTCATCACCGGCGGCAACCGGTGGGAAGATGGCGGCCGGGGCAAGGCGGTTTCAAAGGGCAAGCTCGCCAAGGTCAGGGCCTTCTTCCGCCGCAACGACCCGCGCCGTTCGAGACGCAATGTCGCCCACCATTACGATCTGAGCGACGAGCTGTACGAGACCTTCCTTGACCCCGACCGGCAGTACAGCTGCGCTTATTACACCAGCCCCGGCAACGGCCTCGAGCAGGCGCAGTCGGACAAGAAAGCGCACATCGCCGCCAAGCTCGGCCTCATCGCCGGGCAGCGGGTTCTCGACATCGGCTGCGGCTGGGGCGGCATGGCGCTCTATTTGCATCGAGTCGCCAAGGTCGACGTGCTTGGAATCACTCTGTCCGAGCAGCAGCTGAAGGTCGCTCGCCACCGCGCGGAGGAAGCCGGCGTTGCCGACCATGTCCGCTTTGAACTGATCGATTACCGCCTGGTTGAGGACCAGTTCGACCGAATCGTCTCGGTCGGCATGTTCGAACATGTCGGCCTCGCCCATTACGACGAATTCTTCGCCAAGTGCCGCGAGCTTCTGAAGCCGGACGGAGTGATGCTGCTTCACACTATCGGCAAGCTCGGAAAGGCGAGCGCCGCGCCCGATCCCTTCACCGACAAATACATCTTCCCGGGCCACCACATGCCGTCGCTGGCGCAGATCACCGATGCCAGCGCGCAGGCGCGGCTGATCGCCAGCGACGTCGAGACTCTGCGGCTGCACTACGCCTACACGTTACGCGAATGGCTCCGGCGGTTCAGCGCCGCGCGCCCGAGAATCGTCGAGCTCTACGACGAGCGCTTTTTCCGGATGTGGGAATTCTATCTCGCCGGCGGAGTCGTGCTGTTCGAGAACGGCTCCGGCTGCAATTACCAGGTCCAGTATATCCGCGACCGCGAAGCGCTGCCTATCACGCGCGACTACATCGCCGAGGCCGAAGCCCGCTACCGCAAGCTGAAAGCATAGAAAATGGCCCGGCGATTTCCCGCCGGGCCTTTCCTGAAATCGATCGCCGCGGACTTAGCCCGGGCGGCGCTCGGTGCGCATCTTCTGGTGCATCTGCATCCGCTCCTCGCGGGTAATCTGGCCGTCGCGATTGACGTCCGCCATGTCGAAATGGCGATACGCGGCGGCGGTCGCTTCCTGGAGCGTCACCCGGCCGTCGCGATTGCCGTCGGCCATGTCGAACATGCGGCCGCCAAGCCCGCCCATCCGATTTCCGCCGCGCATCCGGCCAACGTCCGGGCGTCCGTCGCCGTTGGTGTCGCGGGCTGCGACCCGTTGCTGGCGCTGGGCGTGGTGAGCGTCGAACTCGGCCCGCGAGATCGCTCCGTCGCGGTTGGAATCGAGCCGTTCGAACATCGCGCCGGGGTTGCGCGCACCGGCCGCGCGCTTGGCGAGGCGGTCGCCCCGCTTGCCGGCGTGGGCGGCGCGAACCGCCGCAGTCTCGGCCTTGGTCACGAAACCATCGCGGTTGCTGTCGAGCCGCTCGAACATCGTCCGGACATGCGTTCCGACATCGGCGCGCGTGTGCGCCTTGCCGCCCGGCGCGTGGTGCATCATCACCTGCGGCGCGGGGGCCGGCTGGACGGTCTGTGCGACCGCGGGTGCAACTGCGATCATCGCGACTGCCGCAGCGCCGACCAGTAGATATTTGCTCATTCTCTCGCTCCCTGTGTGAAACTCGAACAATCGGGCTAGCCGCGCCAAGCTGTATCGCCCTTGAATGGCGCTGAGCGCGCGGGCATTGCGCGGTGCATGTCCGATCCCATCCGGCGCGTCGTCCTGGCTTTTTCGGGCGGGCTCGACACCAGCGTCATCCTGAAATGGCTCCAGCAAACCTACGCTTGCGAGGTGGTGACCTTCACCGCCGATCTCGGTCAAGGCGAGGAACTTGAGCCGGCGCGGTCCAAGGCCGAGCTGATGGGGGTCAAGCCCGAGCACATTTTCATCGAGGATTTGCGCGAGGAGTTCGTCGGCGACTTCGTCTTCCCGATGATGCGCGCCAACGCGCTTTACGAAGGCGCCTATTTGCTCGGCACGGCGATCGCCCGGCCGCTGATCGCCAGGCGCCAGGTCGAGATCGCGCGCGAAATCGGGGCCGACGCGGTCGCGCACGGAGCGACGGGCAAGGGCAATGACCAATTGCGCTTCGAGCTCGGCTATTATGCCCTCGCGCCCGACATCAAGGTGATCGCCCCGTGGCGCGAGTGGGACCTCACCAGTCGCGCTGCGCTGATCGGATTCGCCGAGCAACACCAGATTCCGGTGGCGAAGGACAAGCGCGGCGCCAGCCCGTTTTCGACCGACTCCAA
>JBPCQE010000079.1:0-22166 GCA_050998435.1 Sphingomicrobium sp.
CTACGACCTCATCGATCCGGAGCTTCGCACCGCCTGCGAGGACGTCATCCTCGACCGCACGCCCAAGAGCGGGGAGGACGCGACCGAGCGGCTGGTGACCTTGGCGGAAGCGTTTCGAGGCACCGACGCCGCCCAGGAGAAGATTGAGGCCGAGTGGCGCGGAATGCCGGTCGGCGAGCGGCTGAGCCATGCGCTGGTCAAGGGCATCGACGCCCACATCGTCGCTGATACCGAGGAGGCGCGGCACCTGTTCGCTCGGCCGATCGAGGTCATCGAAGGGCCGCTGATGGACGGCATGAACGTCGTCGGCGACCTGTTCGGGTCGGGCAAGATGTTCCTGCCGCAAGTGGTCAAGTCGGCTCGAGTGATGAAGAAGGCGGTCGCGCATTTGCTGCCGTTCATCGAGGCCGAGAAAGCGATCACCGGAGCGACCCAGGGCAAGGGCAAGGTGGTGATGGCGACCGTCAAGGGCGACGTCCACGACATCGGCAAGAACATCGTCGGCGTCGTCCTGCAGTGCAACGGCTTCGAGATCATCGACCTTGGCGTCATGGTGCCGTGGCAGGACATCCTGCAGTCGGCCAACGACAATGGAGCCGACATCATCGGCCTCTCCGGGCTGATCACTCCGTCGCTGGACGAGATGGTAACCGTCGCCGGCGAGATGCAGCGGCTGGGCCTCAAGACCCCGCTGCTGATCGGCGGAGCGACGACCAGCAAGGCGCACACCGCGTTGCGCATCGACCTCGCCTACGACGGGCCGGTGATCCACGTGCTCGACGCCAGCCGGGCGGTCGGGGTCGCATCGAGCCTCGTCTCCGACACCCAGCGCGAGCCGCTGATCGCCAACACCGCCGACGAATATGACAAGCTGCGCATATCGCGCGAGCGTAGCGGCCACAGTGAGCTGGCAAGCCTCGAGGAAGCGCGCTCCAACGCCTTTCCGTTCGACCCGGGTGGGCAGGCGCCGCCGCCGCAACGACCGGGTCTCCACCAGTTCGGCGAGTGGCCGCTGCGCGACCTGCGCGCGTCGATCGACTGGACGCCCTTCTTCCGCGCCTGGGAGCTGGCCGGCAATTATCCGGCGATCCTCGACGATCCAGTAGTCGGTGAAAGCGCGAAGAGCCTGTTCGACGACGCCCAGGCAATGCTCGAGAAGCTGATCGCCGAGCGCTGGGTGACCCCGAGCGCGACGGTCGGACTGTGGCGCTGCAAGCGTGAAGGCGACGATGTCGTCGTGTTCCCCAACAAGTCAGGTGTTCGCCTGCCTTTCCTTCGCCAGCAGGTGAAGAAGCGGGCAGGGCGGCCGAACATGTGCCTGGCCGACTTCATCAGTCCCGACGGCGAGGACTGGATCGGCGGCTTCGCGGTCGGCATCCACGGGCTCGAGCCGCATCTCGAGCACTTCAAGGCTGAAAACGACGATTATTCGGATATCCTGCTCAAAGCGCTCGCCGACCGGCTGGCCGAGAGCCTCGCCGAAGTGCTCCACGCGGAGGTCCGCAACCGCATCTGGGGCTACGCCGACGAGCATTTCTCCAACGAGCAATTGATCCGCGAGAAGTACCAGGGGATCCGGCCGGCGCCGGGCTACCCGGCGTGCCCCGACCACAGCTTGAAACCGATGCTGTTCGACATGCTCGGCGGCACTCCGGGCGGGGTCACACTGACCGAAAATTACGCGATGCTTCCCACCTCGGCGGTGTCGGGCTTCTATTTCGGCCACCGCGACAGTCAGTATTTCGGGGTCGCTCGGATCGGCCGCGACCAGCTCGACGACTATGCGCGGCGGCGCGGAGTCGATGTCGAGAGCGCCGAGCGCTGGTTGAGGCCCAACCTCGACTAGCCGACGGCGACGCATTAGCGCGAGCGCCATGGTCCGCCGGCTGTTGATCCTGTTCGCACTGCTGCTCACTCCTGCGATTGCCGAGGCGCGGGGGATCGATCCGCAACTGGTCGCCGAAGGGCCGGCGCCGCCCGGCGGCGAGGTCGAGCTTGCGATCCACATGCGGACCAAGCCGGGCTGGCACGGATACTGGCGCAACCCCGGCGATGCGGGCTTGCCGATGGCGGTCGAATGGAAGCTTCCGCCCGGATTTGCAGCGGGTCCGCTGCGCTACCCGGTGCCGACGCGGCTGACCATCGCCGGCCTGATGAACTACGTCTACGAGCGCGACTATGCGGTGCTGGTGCGGCTGAAGGTGCCGCCGGATGCGCGCGGCCGAGTGCCGATCCGCGCCGATGCCCGCTGGCTCGCTTGCACCGACAAGATCTGCGTGCCCGAAAGCGGCTCGTTCGCGCTGACCCTGCCGGTCGGAAGCGGAGTGTCGCAGCGGGCGCGCTTCGACGAGTGGCGCCGGGCGCTGTCGCAGCCGCTGCTCAGCCCGGCGCGGTTCGAGTTGGCGGGGCAAAAGCTGCGCGTCGCGATCCCGCTGCCGAGCGATGTCGCACTGGGCGAGCCCTATGTGTTCGCGATCACCGACGGGCCGGTCGACTATGCCGGCGAGCAGCACTTTCGCCGCACGGGCGACACGTTGATCGCCGAGCTCCCGCGCCGCCGCGGCGAGCCGAGGGACTTCGAGGGCGTGCTGGCGCTCGGCGACGGCCGCGGGCTGGAGTTCAGGGCGGTCCCGGGCGCGGTTCCCGAAGGCGGCCGGCCGGTCGGCGATCTCGGCGCCCGGGCGATCCTGCTGGCGGTGCTGGGCGCAATCGCCGGCGGGATCCTGCTCAACCTGATGCCGTGCGTTTTTCCGATCCTGGCCTTGAAGGCGATGCATTTGGCCAAGAGCGGCGGCGAGGCGAGCCATACGCGGCGCGACGCGCTTGCCTATGCGGCCGGAGCGGTGGTCGGCACCGGCGCGCTGGGCGCCGCCCTGCTGGCACTCCGCGCCGGCGGAAGCGCGGCCGGCTGGGCGTTCCAGCTCCAGGATCCTCGGACGACCATTCTTCTGCTGCTGCGCAGCGTCGCGATCGCGCTCAACCTGGTTGGCCTGTTCCAGGTGCCGGCGCTGGCCGGTCGGGCTCGGCCCAGCGGCGGTTTCGCGACCGGGGCGCTGGCGGCGTTCGTCGCGACTCCGTGCGCCGGCCCGTTCCTCTGCGCCGCGCTCGGCACCGCGCTGCTGCTTCCGCCGGCCGGATCGGTGCTGGTGTTCGCGGCGCTCGGACTCGGGCTGGCGATCCCGTTCTTGGCTGTCGGCTTCGTCCCGGCGCTTCGGCAGCGCCTGCCCAAGCCGGGGCCGTGGATGGCCCGGCTGCAGCGCTTCCTGGCGATCCCGATGGCGGCGACCGCGGCGGCGTGCCTGTGGCTGCTGTACCGGCAGGCGGGGACCGACGCCTTGCTTGTCGGTCTCGCGGTTGCGGTCGTGCTGGCGCTGGCGCTGGCCTGGGTCGGCTCGCGGCAGCGTGCGGGCAGAGCGGTCGGCCTGGTCGCGCTGCCGGTGCTGGTTGCGTTGGCGGCGATTGCGGTCTGGTGGCTACCCGAGCGGCCCATCGCTTCGGCGCGGGCTCCGCAGGGCGCCGAGCCGTGGAGCGAGGCGCGCGTCGCCCGCCACCTCGAGCAAGGGCGCCCGGTGTTCGTCTATTTCACCGCCGACTGGTGCCTGACCTGCAAGGCCAATGAAGTCGCGGCGATCGACCGCTCGGAGGTTCGCGGCGCCTTCAAGGACGCGCGGGTGAAAGTCCTTGTTGGCGACTGGACCAACGGCGACCCGGCGATCACCCGCTTCCTCGAAAGCCGCGGCCGCGCCGGAGTGCCGCTTTATTTGTGGTACCGGCCGGGTGCGGAGCCCGAGGAGCTGCCGCAAATCCTCACCGCCTCGGCGCTTATTTCCCGCGCTCGGGGACGACCCTAACGGAGCGCTGCCACACCTTCTTGCCGGCGACCCAGGTCTCGAGCACCCGGGTAGCGGCGAGATCCTGCGGGCTCACGCGCGTCGGATCGCGGTCGACGAGAATGAAGTCGGCCCATTTGCCAGGCTCGAGGCTGCCGATGCGGTCCTCGGCGAAACCGGCGTAGGCCGCATCGCGGGTGAAGCCGGCGAGCGCCTGCTCGAAGCTCACGCGCTCTTCGGGGCGCCAGCCGCCGGGCGGGATTCCGTTGGGGTCCTGCCGGCTGACCGCCGCGGCGAGGCCGGGGAACGGGCTGGGCGATTCGACCGGGAAGTCCGAGCCAAAGGCGAGCCGGGCGCCGTTTTTCGCGATGCTGTTCCACGCATAGGCGCCTTTGAGCCGCGGCGGGTCGAGGCGGGCCTCGGCCATGGTCCGGTCGCTGGTCTGGTGGGTGGGCTGCATCGAGGCGATAATCCCGGCGCGGCCGATCCGCGGGATGTCGGCGGGGTCGACCACCTGGACGTGCTCGATCCGCCAGCGGGGGTCGCCTTTGAAAGTTTTGCCGAGCTCCTCGAACGCCGAGATCACTTGCGCGTTGGCGGCATCGCCGATCGCGTGGATCGCGAGCTGGTATCCGGTCGATGCGGCGCGCCGAGCCTGTTCGAGCAGTTCGGCGTCGGTCAGGAATCGCAAGCCGCGCGTATCCGGCTTGTCCGAATAGGGCCGCTTGAGCCACGCGCCGCGCGATCCCAATGCGCCGTCGGCGTAGAGCTTGACCCCGCCCATCCGCAGCCGGTCGCCGTGGAGCCATTGCGTCGGGCCGATCCGCGCAATCATCTCCAGCGGCTTCAGTCCCGCCGAATAGGACATGATCCGCACATTCAGCCGGCCGGTCCTCGCCGCGGCGTGATACTGGCTCCAATCCTGCGCCGAGGTGCCCATGTCCGCGACCGCGGTGAGGCCGAAGCCGAGCAGCAATTGCTGGGCCTTGGCGAGCGCCTGGTCGCGTTGGGCGGGTGTCGGCGCCGGAATCGTCTTTTCGACGAGCTCGGCCGCGGCGTCGATCATCAGCCCGGTCGGGCGGCCGGCTCTGTCCTTTTCGATTATTCCGCCGACGGGGTTCTGCGTCCGCGGGGTGATGCCCGCTCGCCTCAGCGCGAGGCTGTTCCCAACGGCCGCGTGCCCGTCGACGCGGGTCAGCCACACCGGCCGGCCGGCGACCACCGCGTCGAGATCGGCGGCGGTCGGGAAGCGTTTGTCGGGCCATAATTCCTGGTTCCAGCCGCGCCCGATGATCCATCCCGACCCGGGATTCTCGGCAGCGTAGAGCTTCAGCCGCGACTGCAGCTCGCCCAGCGATGTGGTGCCGGTGAGATCGAGCTGAATCGCGCCAAGCCCGAGCGCCATCACGTGCCCGTGGGCGTCGATCAGCCCGGGCAGCAAAGTGCGGCCCTGGGCATCGATGCGTGCGGCGTTCGGCGCGGGCGGGTTTTGCACCGCGGTAAAGGTCTGGATCACCTTGCCGTCGTTGCCGATCAGCATGGCCTCGAACCGCTGCAGCTTGCCGTCGGCTCCGACCTGGACGCCGTTGGCGTTATGGATCAGCGTGTCGGCGAGCGCTGGGGAAGCGAGCAGCGCCAGGAGCGCGCACAAAGCCTTGTACATGAGCGGCCGCATAGCATTGTTTGAACGCCGCGGAAGGGCTAGCCATGGCCGCCGAATGATGCAGCCTCCGACGATCGACGACATCCGTTCCGCGGCGCAGCGGATCGAGGGCGCGGTCATCCACACGCCGATGCTGATGAGCCGGACTTTCTCCGAGATCATTGGCGCCGAGGTCTGGCTGAAGTTCGAGAACCTCCAGTTCACCGGCGCTTACAAAGAGCGCGGAGCGCTCAACAAATTGCTGCAGCTGACCGACGAGGAGCGCGCCCGCGGAGTGATCGCCGCGTCGGCCGGCAACCACGCGCAGGCGGTCGCCTATCACGGCAAGCGGCTCGGCATCCCGGTCACAATCGTCATGCCATCCGCGACCCCGACGGTGAAGGTCAGCCAGACCGCCGGCCACGGCGCCCGGGTGATCCTCGAAGGAGCGATGTTCGACGACGCCCACGCCAAGGCGTGCGAGCTGGCCGCCAAGGACGGCTATGTGTTCGTCCACCCGTTCGACGACCCGCAGGTGATCGCCGGGCAGGGGACGATCGCGCTCGAAATGCTCGCGGCGGTGCCCGACCTCGACATGCTGGTGATCCCGGTCGGCGGCGGCGGGCTGATGTCGGGCGTCGGCACCGCGGCGCGGGCGATCAAGCCCGATATCGGCCTGATCGGAGTCGAGGCCGAGCTCTACCCGTCGATGAAGTGCGCGATCGAAGGCTGCGATTTGCCGCTCGGCGGCGACACTCTGGCCGAGGGCATCGCGGTCAAGCAGCCGGGCGAGCTGACGTCGCGGATCCTCGGCGAAATCGTCGACGAGATCGTGCTGGTCGCCGAGCGCAATCTCGAGCGGGCGGTGGCGATGCTGGTCGCGATCGAGAAGAGCGTCGTCGAAGGCGCCGGCGCGGCCGGGCTGGCGGCGATGCTCGGCGATCCCAAGCGCTTCGCCGGTCGCAAGGTCGGAACCGTGCTGTGCGGCGGCAACATCGACACCCATTTGCTCGCCAATGTGCTGGTCCGCGATCTGGTCCGAAGCGGCCGCATCGCCCGGCTCCGGATCGCCGCCCAGGACCGGCCGGGGGCGATGGCCGCGATCACCGCCAAGTTCGAGGCGGCCGGGGTCAACATCATCGAGATCAATCACAGCCGGATCTTCACCCGGCTGCCGGCCAAGGACACGGTGATCGAGGTCGAATGCGAAGCCCGCGACCCGCAGGCGATCGACGAGGTCGTCGAGCGGCTCGAGTCGGCCGGCTTCCACGTCGAGCGAGCGTCGTTGGACTAGAAATTCCTCCCTGGCTTTTGCCGGGGAGGGGGACCAGCGTAGCTGGTGGAGGGGTCGGTCCTCTGCGGCCAGAACCCCTCCACCGCCTTCGGCGGTTCCCCTCCCCACGAAAACGTGGGGAGGAATTTTCCATCCCGCTCCGGGACAGTCGCGGGCCTTACCGCTCTTTTCGCCGTTCAAAAGGCCCTTTCCAACCGCGTTTACCAGCAGCATAAAGGACTCAGCAACCAAGTCAGAGAGGGGGCGCGGTGAGCGCACCATTCCGTTTTCCGAAGTTCTTCGTGACCAATCCTTCGCCGTGCCCTTATCTGCCGGGCAAGATCGAGCGGAAGGTGTTCACCGAGTTGAACGGCCGCCAGTCGAGCGAGCTCAACGAGGCGCTCGGGCGGATCGGATTCCGGCGCAGCCAGTCGGTCGCTTACCGGCCGAGCTGCATCGACTGCTCGGCGTGCGTGTCGGTGCGGGTGCTGGCCGCCGAGTTCGAAGCGAGCGCCACCCAGCGCAAGCTGATCCGCCGCCATTCCGAGCTCGAGGTCACCGCCTGCAAGCCGTGGACCACCGAAGAGCAATATGAGCTTTTGCGCCGCTACCTCGCCGACCGCCATCCCGGCGGCGGAATGGCGGAGATGGACGAGAGCGACTTCGCCGACATGGTCGAGCAGACCCCGGTGCGGACTTTCGTCATCGAATATCGCGAGCCGGCCACCAACGGCAGGCCCGGCAAGCTGGTCGGCGCCTGCCTCAGCGACCAGCAAGGCGACGGGCTGTCGATGATCTACAGCTTCTTCGATGTCGGCGCCGCCGCCCGCAAGGGGCTCGGCACCTTCATCATCCTCGACCACATCATCCGCGCGGCTCGCGCCGGGCTGCCGTACGTCTACCTCGGCTATTGGGTCGATGGTAGCCCACGAATGGCCTACAAGACCAGCTTCCAGCCGCTGGAGCGGTTGGGCCGCGACGGCTGGCGGCGGATCGATCCGCAGTTCGAGCCGAGCCGGGCCGAGCCGGAGCCGCTCACGCTGCCGGTCCACCGCGAAGGCAAGCGCCTGCTGATTGACGCTTAAAAAAAGGCGGAGCGCCCGAAAGCGTCCCGCCTTTTTCGTTGCCCCCAACGAAACTGAAATCAGGCGACCGCGGTCTGCGCCTCGGCGGTTTCCGGAACCTCGTCCGAGTCGCTGTCGCGAAGCACGTAGCCGCGGCCCCACACCGTCTCGATGTAATTGGCGCCGCCGCAGGCGAGGCTCAGTTTCTTGCGCAGCTTGCAGATGAACACGTCGATGATCTTGAGCTCGGGCTCGTCCATCCCGCCGTAGAGATGATTGAGGAACATCTCCTTGGTGAGCGTCGTGCCCTTGCGGAGCGACAACAGCTCCAGCATCGCATATTCCTTGCCGGTCAGGTGAACCCGGCTGCCGTCGACCTCGACCGTCTTGGCGTCGAGGTTGACCGCGATCTTGCCGGTGCGGATGACCGATTGCGAATGGCCCTTCGAGCGGCGGACGATCGCATGGATCCGGGCGACCAGCTCGTCGCGGTGGAACGGCTTGGTCACGTAATCGTCGGCGCCGAAACCGAGCGCCCGGACCTTGCTGTCCATCTCGCCGATGCCCGACAGGATCAGGACCGGAGTGCCGACCTTGGCGGTCCGAAGCTTCTTGAGCACGTCGTAGCCGTGCATGTCCGGCAGGTTCAGATCGAGCAGGATGATGTCGTAATCGTAGAGCTTGCCGAGATCGAGGCCCTCTTCGCCAAGATCGGTCGTGTAGACGTTGAAGCCTTCGGTGCCGAGCATCAGCTCGATGCTCTTGGCGGTGGTCGGCTCGTCTTCGATGAGCAGCACGCGCATTGGCTTAATTCCCCCCGATCACGGCACGGGTCACGCGTTCGCGTAACACCGTCTTAACGGCCTTGAAGCCATCATTAACCATTCGAGAGATGAAGGGTAAAGGTTAATATTGTGTAACAGCCTGAAATCCCTGGCCTCGTTGCGAACGAGTCACAAACGCGCGTCAAGCGGGGCTGAGTCCGTGCCGGGCAAACTGGCCACTCGCCCCTCGACTTCACTCGGCGCGGAAGGTCTAAGGAAGCGTGCTCGCAGACCGTATCCTGTTCATCGATGGCGAAGCGATCGTGATCGACAAGCCGGCCGGGCTGCCGGCCGACACGCCCAAACGTGGCGGCCAAAGTATCGAGTCCAGACTGGATGAGCTTCGCTGCGGATTCAAACGCAAGCCGGTGATCATGCACCGGCTCGACCAGGACACGACCGGGTGCCTGCTGCTGGCTCGCAATCCCAAAGCGCGCACCGCGTTCCAGCAGGCGTTCGAGGAGCGCTTGGTCGAGAAGCATTATCTGGCGGTGATCGCCAGCGACATTGAGCCGGAGGAGGGTGTGATCGACCTGGCCATCGCCAAACGCTCGAGCGCCGAGGCGGGGTGGCGGATGGTCGGCGACCCGGCCGGCCAGTCGGCGATCACTCGCTGGCGCAGGATTGCCGCGCGTGATGGCCGAACGCTGGTCGAGTTCCAGCCGCTGACCGGACGCACCCACCAGATTCGAGTCCACGCGCGCGAGGCGTTCGGAAGCGGCATCGTCGGCGACCGGGTCTACGGGCTCCCGGGCGGCGCGATGCTGCTTCACGCATCACGGCTGGTGGTGCCGCGCGGCGCCAAGCCGGCGATCGACGTCACCGCGCCGCTGCCCGAGCATTTCGGGGAATGGCGCGATGCGGCCTGAGGACATCTCTATTCCGGAAGACGCGCTTTCGGAGAGCTTCCTCGCCTCGACCGGCCCCGGCGGTCAGAATGTCAACAAGGTCGCGACCGCGGTCCAGCTGCGGCTCGACGTGTTCAAGCTCGGGCTCAGCCCCGACGTCTACGAACGGCTGAAGCGGATCGCCGGGAGCAAGCTGACCGCGGCCGGAGAGCTGCTGGTCACCGCCCGCCGCTACCGGACTCAGGACGCCAATCGCACCGACGCACGCGCCCGGCTGGCGAAGATGATCGCCGATGCCCATATCGTCCAGGTGAAGTGGCGCCGGACCCGTCCGAGCAAGGCGGCGAGGGCGAAACGGGTCGAGAAGAAGGTGCAGCGCGGCGCCGTCAAGCGAGCGCGCGGGCGAGTGGAGCTGGACTGATGCACGATATTCGGATCGAGGCCGCGGACAAGTCGACCATGTACCGCGACCTCGCGGCGGCGCTGGAGGGGCTGGTGACCGGCGAACCCGATCCGGTCGCCAACATGGCCAACGCCGCGGCCCTGATCTTCGAGACCTTGCCCGACATCAACTGGGCGGGCTTCTACCGCAACCTCGGCGGCGAGCTGGTGCTGGGCCCGTTCCAGGGTCGGCCGGCGTGCATCCGAATCGCCTTTGGCGAGGGCGTGTGCGGCGCCGCCGCGGCGAGCCTCGAAGTGCAGCGGGTCGACGACGTCCACGCCTTCCCCGGCCACATCGCCTGCGACGCCGCGTCGGCCAGCGAACTGGTGGTGCCGATCGTCAAGGACGGCGTGCTGATCGCGGTGCTCGACCTCGACAGCCCGACTGTGGCGCGGTTCGACGCCGAGGATGAAGCGGGCTGCGTCAAACTGGCGGGGGTGCTGGCGAGGGCTTTGTGATGTGTCCCTGCGAAGGCAGGGACCCAGTACTGGGCTCCTGCCTTCGCAGGAGCACAACTCTCTAGCTCAGCTGCTCGAGCCGCTCGTCGCTTAACCCGCCGGGAATCAGCATCACCGGGCACGGCAACTTGCCCGCGTCGTTACCGGTGAAATGCCCGACCAGCGGCCCCGGATCGCCCGACGGCGCCGCTCCGAGCACCAGAGCGGCAACGTCGGCGCGCTTGCCGATATGCTCGCGCACCGCTTTGACTGGCTCGCCCTGGCGGACGACCACCGAGGCCTCGACTCCCGACTCGTCGAGGAGTTCGCCGACCGACGAGCTGACGATCCCTTCGATGCGCAGCCGCTGCTCTTCTTCGAACGCCTTTTCGACTCCGCCCCACTGGAGGAAATCCTGCGGCTCGACCACCGCCAGCACCTCGACCCGCCCTTCCGTCTTCGCGGCGCGGCGGGCGGCGAAGCGCAGCGCCACGCTCGCCTCGGCGCTGTCGTCGATGACGACCAGATAGGTCCGCAGAATGTCCTTCGCCCCCATGAACTTCCCAGTGCTGCGTCAAAGCGCGGGCCAGCGCAAGCCGGCGGAAGCTTATTTGGCCGCCTACTTGACCCCAACCGCCGCGTTCGCTTTGTGCCACTGGCCTGCCGTCACGCGGAAAGACGCCGATGCCGACCGAACTGAAGATGCCCGCGCTATCCCCGACGATGGAGGAGGGAACGCTCGCCAAGTGGCTGGTCAAGGAAGGCGACACCGTCAGCTCGGGCGACATCCTGGCCGAGATCGAGACCGACAAGGCGACCATGGAGTTCGAGGCCGTCGACGAGGGGACGATTTCGAAGATCCTGGTGCCGGAGGGCAGCGACGGAGTGAAGGTCGGGACTCCGATCGCGCTGTTGGCGGGCGAGGGCGAAGATGCGAGTGCTTCTTCTGCGCCTGCTCCAAAGCCCGAAGCGACGCCCGCTCCCGCAGCCAAGCGAGTCGAGGCGCCCAAGCCCGCCCCCGCTCCGCCTCCGCAAGCTCCGGTCGAAACTCCGGCCGCGCCTGCCGCCCCTGCGCCGGTGCGCGAAGAGGGCGAGCGGATCAAGGCGAGCCCGCTCGCGCGCCGTCTCGCCGAAGCACAAGGCATCGACCTCGCCTCTCTCAAGGGCTCCGGCCCGGGCGGGCGGATCGTCCGCGCCGATCTGGGCGCGGCCGCCGGCGGGGCGATGGCGGCCCCGCAAGCGGCTCCGAGCGCCGCTTCGGCCGAACCGGGCGACATCCCGCACGAGGTCGTCAAGCTGTCGAACATGCGAAAGACGATCGCTCGCCGCCTGACCGAATCGAAGCAGCAGGTCCCGCACATCTATCTGACCGTCGACATCCAGCTGGACGCGCTGTTGAAGCTGCGCTCCGAGCTCAATGCCGGGCTCGAGGCCCGCGAAATCAAGCTCTCGGTCAACGACTTGCTGATCAAGGCGCTCGCCGCGGCGCTGATCGAAGTGCCCGAGTGCAACGTCAGCTTCGCCGGCGACAATTTGCTCACCTACAGCCGCGCCGACATTTCGGTCGCGGTGTCGATCCCGGGCGGGCTGATCACCCCGATCGTCGCCAACGCGAACGCCAAGAGCGTCTCGGCGATCTCGACCGAGATGAAGGACCTCGCCGCGCGCGCCAAGGAGGGCAAGCTGCAGCCCCACGAATACCAGGGCGGCACCGCGTCGATTTCGAACATGGGCATGTACGGAATCAAGGCGTTCGACGCGGTCATCAACCCGCCGCAGGCGATGATTATGGCAATCGGGGCCGGCGAAAAGCGGCCGTACGTCATCAACGACAGCCTGCAAATCGCGACGGTGATGTCGGCCACCGGAAGCTTCGACCACCGAGCGATCGACGGCGCCGACGGAGCCAGGCTGATGCAGGCGTTCAAGCGGCTGGTCGAAAACCCGCTGGGGATGCTGGCTTGACGGCCAGCGCGTTCCGCTCCCGCGGCGTGATGGCTGCGGCGGCAACGGCGATCGCGTCATCAATTCTCGGCTTCATCGTCCTGGTGCTGTCCGGTCAGCTCGATTTGGCCGCGATGCGCGATCCGGCGACGGAGCTGCCGGTCATCGCCGCGATCGTGCTGTTCTGGGTCCCGGCGTTCGCCTTTGTGCCCGCGGCTATCCTGGGCTGGTTCGTGGAGCGTCCGAAGGCCGCGACGATGATCGCGCGCCGCTCCGGCGGGCTCATCCCGCACCTGGCGCTGAGCGTCGTCGCGGCGATGCTGCTTTGGCTGCTGTTCAGGTCCGCGCTGTACGTCACCAATTCAACGCCCCAGTTCATGGATGCGCCGAGCTTGGTCCTGCTTGGCTTGGTCGGCGTGTGTTCCGGGACCGCCTGGTGGTTGATGGTCGTCGAGCCTGGACGGCGCGAATGACCCGCGAGCCGGCGATCCGAGTCACCGCGATGCCGGCGGACACCAACCCGTACGGCGGCGTGTTCGGCGGCTGGCTGATGGGCCAGATGGGCCTCGCCTGTGGCTCGTTCGCGTCGCGGCACAGCAAGGGCAAGGCGATCCTGGTCGCCGCGGACGCGGTCAAATTCCCCGGCGCCATGGCGGTCGGTGACGAGCTCAGCGTCTATGTCGAGTTGATGAGCCAAGGCCGCACGTCGCTCAAGCTCAAGGCGGTAGCGATTGGCCGCGAGCGGGATGGGGACAAGGAGACGGTCGTCGCCGAAGGCGAGTTCACCTTCGTCGCGCTCGGGCCCGACGACAAGCCGCGGGAAATCGCCGCAAAGGGAGAAACTCATGGCTGAAACCTACGACCTTCTCGTGCTCGGCTCCGGGCCGGGGGGGTATGTCGCGGTGATCCGGGCGGCTCAGCTAGGCCTCAAGACGGCGATCGTCGAGCGCGAGGTGCTCGGCGGGATCTGCCTCAACTGGGGGTGCATCCCGACCAAGGCGCTGCTCCGCTCCGCCGAGATTTTCCACCACATCAAGCACGCCGAAAGCTTCGGCCTGTCGGCCGGCAAGCCCGGCTTCGACCTCGCCAAGGTCGTCGAGCGCAGCCGCGGGGTCGCGGCGCAGATGAACAAGGGCGTTATGGGGCTGATGAAGCGCAACAAGATTGCGGTGCACATGGGCGAGGGCAAGCTCACGGCGCCGGGCAAGTTGACGGTGACCGCGGAAGGCAAATCAACCGAGCTCTCGGCGAAACACGTCATCGTCGCCACCGGCGCCCGGGCGCGCGAGCTGCCGTTCGCCAAGTCCGACGGAAAGCGCATCTGGACTTACCGCCACGCGATGGTCCCGCCCGAAATGCCGGGCGAGCTGCTGGTCATCGGCTCGGGCGCGATCGGGATCGAGTTCGCGAGCTTCTACAGCGACCTTGGCGCCAAGGTGACGGTGGTCGAGATGCTCGACCGCATCGTCCCGATCGAGGACTCCGAGGTCAGCCGGGCGCTGGCCAAGTCGCTGACTGCCCAGGGAATGGAGATCTTGACCTCGGCCGGGGTCGAGAGCCTCAAGGCCGACGGCAAGGGCGTCGCCGCGGCGATCAAGGGCAAGGACGGCAAGGTTGCCGAACGGCGCTTCAGCCACGCGATCGTCGCCGTCGGGATCGCCCCTAACACCGAGAATCTCGGCCTCGAGGCGCTCGGAGTGAAGACCACCAAGGGCCACATCGACACGGACGGCATGTGCCGCGCCAGCGTGCCCGGCGTGTGGGCGATCGGCGACGTCACCGGCCCGCCGTGGCTGGCGCACAAGGCGAGCCACGAGGGCATCATCGCCGCCGAGGCGATCGCGCAACAGCTCGGCAACAAGGACGCGCACCCGCATGTCATGGACGCGCTCAACATCCCCGGCTGCACCTACTGCCGGCCGCAGGTCGCCAGCGTCGGGCTGACCGAAGCCAAAGCCAAGGAGGCGGGCTTCGAGGTCAAGGTCGGCCGCTTCCCGTTCGCGGGCAACGGCAAGGCGATCGCGCTCGGCGAGCCCGAGGGCTTCGTCAAGACGGTGTTCGACGCCAAGACCGGCGAGCTCTTGGGAGCGCACATGATCGGCGCCGAGGTCACCGAGCTGATCCAGGGCTACACCATCGGCAAGACCGCCGAACTGGTCGAGCAGGATTTCATCGGCGCCGTCTTCCCGCACCCGACCTTGTCGGAGATGATGCACGAAAGCGTGCTCGCCGCGTTCGGGCGGGTGATCCACATCTGATGGGAAGGTTCGCCATGAAGCGCCTGCTGCTCGCCGCCGCCGCGGCTGTCTCGTTCGCCGCGCCCGCGCAGGCGGAACGCGTCGTCGTCACCGCCGACCGGATGCTCGACGTGCTGACCGGGCGCTATGTCGACAACCCGGCGATCTTCATCGGCGACGACGGGCGCATCCAGTCGATCGCCAACGCCGCGACCGTGCAGATCCCGGCGGGCACTCGCCACATCAACCTGGCCGGCAAGACGCTTCTGCCAGGCTTGATCGACATGCACGTCCATCTCGACTCGCCGGCCGACATCGGCGGCTATCGCGGGCTCGAATTCACCGACAGCTTCTGGGCGATGACCGCGGTCGGCAACGCCAAAGCGATGCTCGACGCCGGCTTCACCACCGTGCGCAACGTCGGCTCGTCGTATCGCAACGACGTCGGCCTCAAGCAGGCGATCGACAACGGCTATTCGGTCGGCCCGCGAATCGTCCCGGCCGGTTTCGCGCTGGGCGCGACCGGCGGCCATTGCAATTCGACGTTCCTGCCGCCGAGCCTCGAGAAACCCAGGAAGGAAGAGGGCGTCGCCGACGGAGTCGAGGAGTTTCGCCACCAGGTCCGCCGCCAGCGCAAATTCGGCGCCGAGGTGATCAAGGTGTGCGCGACCGGCGGAGTGTTCTCGCGCAACACCGAGCCGGGGCAGCTGCAGCTGTCGGAGGCCGAGCTTCGGGCGATCGCCGACGAGGCGCACCAGTGGGGAATTAAAGTCGCCGCCCACGCCCACGGCGCCGAGGGAATCAAGGCGGCGATCCGCGCCGGAATCGATACCATCGAACACGCCAGCCTCGCCGACGACGAAGGCATCCGGCTCGCGGCGGCGAGGCGGCAGCCGGTGTGGTTCGCGATGGACATCTACAACACTGAATACACCCAGGCCGAAGGCGCCAAGAACGGCGTCCTTCCCGACAATTTGCGCAAGGACCGCGAGATCGCGCAGATCCAGCGCGACAATTTCCGCAAGGCCCATCGCGCCGGGGTCCGGCAGGTGTTCGGAAGCGATGCCGGGGTGATGCCGCACGGCCAGGTCGGCAAGCAGTTCCGCACCATGGTCGAATACGGAATGACCCCGCTCGAGGCGATCCGGGCCGCGACCCGCAACGCCGCCGAGGCGCTCGGTCGGACCCGCGACGTCGGCGCGCTGGCGCCCGGCCGGTTCGGCGACATCGTCGCGGTCACCGGCGACCCGACCCGCGACGTGACGATGCTCGAGCGTCCCGACGCGGTGATCAAGGGCGGCCGGCTTGTGAAGAGACCCTGAAACATTGCGCCGGATGGCGGAACGCACTGACTTGCAAACTGTTTTCGCCCGATCAGGCGGCACTAGGACCGCTTCAAAGGGTAGAGGAAACTAAGTCATGCGTATCGCAACATTGACCACCGTGGCCGCGTTCGCGCTCGCCGCGGCCGCCTGCAACAACGACGCCGCCACCGATGTGTCGACTGACGTCAACCTCGCCGAGGACTCGGCGGCCAACGACGTGCTCGGCGCCGACCAGATGGGCAACGCCGCTGCGGCCATGCCGACGGATGCGGCCGGCTTCGCCAACGCGGCCGCCGCGACCGACTTGTACGAGATCGAGGCCGCCAAGCTCGCCGCCGACAAGGCGGGCAACGCCGAGTTGAAGTCGCTCGCCCAGCACATCCGAACCGACCATGAGAAATCGACAGCCGAGCTGAAGACCGTGGCCGGCACGGCCGACATCAGCATCGCTCCCAAGCTCGATGCGGAGAAGCAGGGCATGCTCGACCAGTTGAAGGCGGCGAGCGGCGCCGATTTCGACCGGCTGTACCTCGAGCAGCAGAAAACCGCTCACCAGAAAGCGCTGGCGCTGCTCCAGGGCTATTCGAGCGGCGGCGACAATGAGGCGCTCAAGGCCTTTGCGACCAAGACCGCGGGCGCGATCAAGGGTCACCTCGACCACGCCAACACCATCAAGCTCTAGTCCTCGCGGGCTGAATGGGAGCCGTAGCGCGGACCGCCGCGCTGCGGCTCTCTCTTGTTCCGCGACAAGAGGGCCGGTCGGCGAAGCGGTTTTCACTGGCGAGTAGCGTTTTGAGCGCATTAACCTTTGCGTAGGGTCCGGCTCGGTAGATTCACCCCGAAGAGGGAGAAGGCCCATGCACCGCCATCGCCGACCCCGCGCCGGGATTCTTTTTGAGGTTCTCTGCGCATTGGCCATCGGCGCCTCGTTCGTCCTCGCCTGGAGGCAAACCGGCGTGTGGGCTTTCCTGGGATCCGCTTCCGCCTTCGCTTTGTTGGGCCTCTACTGGTCATTGGGCTTGTTCGCTCGTGATGCTTTGGCTGCCGCCGAACAACCCACCGCTGAAGCGGAGGAGAACGAGGTTCCGGCCACATTTCAGGGTGCGATCGCCGCTGAGGAGGCCGAGGCTTTGGCCAAGGGCCGGGTTGAAGCCGTCGCCAATGAGGCTGACGTTCCGATTGACCCCGGGCCCCGGCCCAAGGCGCCAGCAAAGCGCCGGGCGCGAACGGCTCGAGCCGCCAAAGCCGGCAATGGAGGTGCGGTCGAGCCGGCCGCAGTCTGCGAGCCAGCGCCCAGCGGGCCGCCGATCGAGCAATTGTTCGACCCGCAGCCGTTCTCGAGGCAATTGCGGCCCGCGTTCGGCCGCAGGGCGGGGGGATCGAAAAAGCTCACCGCATAGGCCGCGTGGGTGCAATGCGCCCGTACGCCGCCGACCCCATTGCGCCGCAGCGCCGCGGCTCTAAACAATAGCCCATGATCGTCGGCTCGGTCCTTGCCGCGGCGCTCGCCGCCAGCGCGGCTTCATCGGCGCTCGCCGCCCCGACCTACATCCATGCGGGCCGACTGATCGCGGTTCCGGGCCAGGCGGTGCGCGGGCCCTCGACCATCGTCGTCGACAATGGCCGAATCGTCTCGGTCACCGACGGGCTGACGCGCGTCGAGCCGGGAGTCCCCTACATCGACCTGTCCGGCAAGACCGTGCTTCCCGGCCTCATCGACAGCCATGTCCACCTCGATTCCGACCGCGGCGGCGAGCAGGCGCTGCTCGCGGAAGTCCGCGACGACCCCGCGCTGCACGCCTTCGAAGCGCAGATGAACGGCATGAAGGTGCTTCGAGCCGGCTTCACCACCGTCCGCAACCTCGGCGATGACAAGGGCGTCACCATGGCCCTGCGCGACGCAATCAAGCGCGGCTGGGTGCTGGGCCCGCGGATCGTCGACGCCGCCCAATCCATCTCGACCACCGGCGGCCACATGGACGGCCGCGGAGCTCTCAACGATGATTTTTCAGCTCGCCTGCCGGAGCCGGAGAATCTCTGCGACAGCGCCGAGAGCTGCCGCCGGACCGTCCGCCGGCAGATCGACCGCGGCGCCGACGTCATCAAGTTCGCCACGACCGGCGGAGTCAACAGCGGCACCGGCCTGGCCACCCGGATGGTTCCCGACGAAGCCAAAGCGCTGGTCGAGACCGCCCATTCCTACGGCCGCAAGGTCGCCGTCCACGCGCACGGCGCCGACGGCATCAAGATGGCGCTGCGGGCCGGCGCGGATTCGATCGAGCATGGCACGGTGATGGATGACGAGGTGCTGCGGCTGTTCAAGCAGACCGGCGCTTATTACGTGCCGACGCTGTCGACCGTGAACGGCTATCTCGAACGGCTGGCCAAGGACCCCAACTCCTACACGCCCGAGGTCCGAAAACAGATCGACTGGCGCATCGGAATCACCGGCCAGTCGCTGCTCAAGGCAGTCCCGGCCGGCGTCAAGATCGCCTTCGGGACCGACGCCGGAGTGTCCAAGCACGGCCGCAACGCCGACGAGTTCGAGCTGATGGTGAAATATGGAATGACCCCGATGGCGGCGATCAAGGCGGCGACGGTCAACGCCGCCGATCTGCTCGGCCTGGCGAGCGAGATCGGCACCATCGAACCCGGCAAGAGCGCCGACCTTATCGCCGTCGCCGGCGACCCGCTGGCCGACGTCACCGTCCTCAAGCGGGTCGAATTCGTCATGGCCCGCGGCGAGGTGGTGAAAACTCCGGCCCGTTGACCCCCGGCACTCGCCCGGCTATTGGGCCGCTCGTCCGCGGGGCGTCGATTTCCGTTTCCCCGGCGGGCAAGAGCTGAACATTGCTCCACGACGTGAAGGCCCGGCAGGCCATTTGGTCCGCCGCCAGCCTTCGCGCTTTGCGTTGGGCAAAGTAACCACAAAGAAGGTGAAGGCTTCATGCCGACGATCAACCAGCTGATCCGCAAGGGTCGCGAACCGCAGAAGGCCAAGTCCAAGGTGCCTGCGATGGAGCAGAACCCGCAGAAGCGCGGCGTCTGCACCCGTGTCTATACGACCACCCCCAAGAAGCCGAACTCGGCGCTTCGCAAGGTCGCCAAGGTTCGCCTGACCAACCAGCGCGAAGTGATCAGCTACATCCCCGGCGAGGGCCACAACCTCCAGGAGCACAGCGTGGTGCTGATCCGCGGCGGCCGTGTCCGCGACTTGCCGGGCGTTCGCTACCACGTGCTTCGCGGAGTCCTCGACACCCAGGGGGTCAAGGACCGCCGCCAGTCTCGCTCCAAATACGGCGCCAAGCGCCCCAAATAATCGATGTGCTCCTGCGAAGGCAGGAGCCCAGTACTGGGTCCCTGCCTTCGCAGGGACACAACAGTAGTAAGTCCCGGACAGGTTCCGGACCAGACTGAAGCAAAAGGAAGAAAATATGTCCCGTCGCCGCCGTCCAGAGAAGCGCGAAATCCTGCCCGACCCGAAGTTCGGGGACGAGGTGCTGTCCAAGTTCATGAACTCGGTGATGTTCGACGGCAAGAAGTCGGTCGCCGAAGGCATCGTCTACGGCGCCCTCGAGAGCGTCGAGGCGCGGCTCAAGAAGGAGCCGCTGCAGGTCTTCCACGACGCACTCAACAATGTGAAGCCGGGCATCGAGGTCCGCAGCCGCCGAGTCGGCGGAGCGACTTACCAGGTGCCGGTCGAGGTCCGCCCGGAGCGTGCCCAGGCGCTGGCCATCCGCTGGCTGATCACGGCGGCTCGCGCGCGCTCGGAAAAGACGATGTCGGCGCGCCTGTCGGGCGAGTTGATGGACGCGTCGCAGAACCGCGGCAACGCGGTCAAGAAGCGCGAAGACACGCACCGAATGGCCGAGGCCAACCGCGCTTTCTCGCACTACCGCTGGTAGTTTTCGAACCTATATTGTGAGGGCCGGCTCCGGCCGGCCCCCCGCATCGCCAAGGAAACCAAGAAATGGCCCGCAGCCATCCGCTCGAACGCTATCGCAACATCGGCATCATGGCCCATATCGATGCCGGCAAGACGACGACGACCGAGCGAATCCTCTATTACACCGGCAAGTCCTACAAGATCGGCGAGGTCCACGAGGGCACCGCGACGATGGACTGGATGGAGCAGGAGCAGGAGCGCGGGATCACCATCACCTCGGCGGCGACGACCTGCTTCTGGGCGGCCGAGGAAGGCAATGGGCCCGAGCACCGGATCAACATCATCGACACGCCCGGCCACGTCGACTTCACCATCGAGGTCGAGCGCTCGCTGCGAGTGCTCGACGGCGCGGTCGCCTGCTTCGACGGCGTTGCCGGAGTCGAGCCGCAGTCGGAGACCGTCTGGCGCCAGGCCGAAAAGTACAAGGTCCCGCGGATGTGCTTCGTCAACAAGCTCGACCGAACCGGCGCCAATTTCGACATGTGCGTCGGAATGATTCAGGACCGCCTCGGGGCGCGGCCGATGGTGCTGTATCTCCCGATCGGCATCGAGAGCACGTTCAAGGGCCTCGTCGACCTGGTCGAGAACCGGGCGATCATCTGGCTCGAGGAGAGCCTCGGCGCCAAGTTCGTCTACGAAGCGATCCCGGACGACCTCAAGGACGCCGCTGCGGAAGCGCGCACGCACCTCATCGAAATGGCGGTCGAGCAGGACGACGCGGTGATGGAGAAATATCTCGAGGGCACCGAGCCCGACACCGCGACGCTCAAGAAGCTGATCCGCAAGGGCACGCTCAACTTCTCGTTCGTGCCGGTGCTGTGCGGCTCGGCGTTCAAGAACAAGGGCGTCCAGCCTTTGCTCGACGCCGTCGTCGACTATCTGCCGAGCCCGCTCGACGTTCCGCCGATCGAGGGTTTGAAGCTCGATGGCGAGACCACCGACAGCCGCATGGCTTCGGACGACGCTCCGTTTTCGGCGCTCGCCTTCAAGATCATGAACGACCCGTTTGTCGGCACGCTGACCTTTGCGCGCATTTATTCGGGCTCGCTCGAGACCGCGTCGCAAGTGATGAACTCGGTCAAGGACAAGAAAGAAAAGGTCGGGCGAATGCTGTTGATGCACGCCAACGACCGCGAGGATATCCAGATCGCTTATGCCGGCGATATCGTCGCGCTGGCGGGTCTCAAGGACACCACGACCGGCGAGACTTTGTGCGCGACCAATGCTCCGATCATTCTCGAGCGGATGGAATTTCCCGACCCGGTGATCGAGGTCGCGGTCGAGCCCAAGACCAAGGCCGACCAGGAAAAGATGGGCATCGCGCTCAATCGCCTGGCGCGTGAAGACCCGAGCTTCCGGGTCACCTCCGACCATGAGTCCGGCCAGACCATCATCAAGGGGATGGGCGAGCTTCACCTCGAAATCCTGATCGACCGCATGAAGCGCGAGTTCAAGGTCGAGGCCAACGTCGGCGAGCCGCAGGTCGCCTATCGCGAATACCTCGCTAAGCCGGTCGAGCTTACGTACACCCACAAGAAGCAGTCGGGAGGCTCGGGCCAGTTCGCCGAGATCCGCATCGACGTCATTCCTGGCGAGCGCGGATCGGGCTTCATTTTTACCGACTCGGTCAAGGGCGGCAACGTCCCCAAGGAGTTTATTCCTTCGGTCGAGAAGGGCCTGCGCGAGACCGCTGTGACCGGATCGAAGATCGGCTTCCCGATTATCGATTTCGAAGTGCGTCTCACCGATGGCAAGTATCACGACGTCGACTCATCGGCGCTGGCGTTCGAAATCTGCGCGCGTGGCGCGATGCGCGAAGCGGCCCAAAAGGCCGGTATCAAGCTGTTGGAGCCGATCATGAAGGTCGAGGTGGTGACGCCTGAGAATTATCTCGGCGACGTTATCGGCGATTTGAACAGCCGCCGAGGCCAGATCCAGGGCACCGACACGCGGGGCAACGCGCAGGCGATCGAGGCGATGGTTCCGCTCGCCAACATGTTCGGCTACGTCAACCAATTGCGCTCGTTTACCCAGGGAAGAGCGCAATATTCGATGCAGTTCTCGCATTATGATGAAGTGCCGGCAAACGTTGCTGAAGAGATCACGGCGAAGCTGGCGTAACCGGTTTTTTGTAGCTAATGGGCGCGCTCGCACTGGGCGCCGCCGCCCGGGTTTCCTGAGAAGAAGAGGCGTAAAATGGCGAAGGCTAAATTCGAGCGGACGAAGCCGCACTGCAACATCGGCACCATCGGTCACGTCGACCATGGCAAGACGTCGCTGACCGCGGCGATCACCAAGATTCTCGCCGAGAGCGGCGGCGCGACGTACACCAGCTATGCCAATATCGACAAAGC
>JBPCQE010000080.1:0-7356 GCA_050998435.1 Sphingomicrobium sp.
GTGGAGGACCAGCGCGACCGGGGCGCGGGGGCGCAGGCCGGGATGGAATCGGCCTTCCAGGCGGCCTTCGGGGCCAGGAAAAATCACTTCGGGCATGAAATCGGCTTGCTCGCGTAAAGTCGGGTTCATCGGCCGACGGGTGCGCCGCGGCGGCGGCTCCTATATAGGGACGGCGCTTGAACTGGCAATCGGCAGGAATCCACGAATTTTCATGGCTCGCGACCGGATTTATCTCGACCATGCCGCGACCACGCCGGTGCTTGCCGAGGCTCAGGCGGCAATGGCCGACGCGCTTAAGCATCGGGCCAACCCAAGCTCGCCGCACGCCGACGGCCGCGCCGCGCGGGCTGTGCTCGAGAAGGCGAGGGCGGGCATCGCCGAGACGCTCGGCTGGCGTCATGACGTCATCCTGACTTCCGGGGCGACCGAGGCGATCGCCATCGCGGCCAGCCGAGCGAAGGTGCCGGGGCGTTCGCTCGGACCGACCGAACATGACGCGGTCGTGGCGGCGATGGGTCCGACCGCGGTCCAGATACTGGTGGATGACGGCGGCGTGATCGATCCGGTGGTGCTCGAGTCCGAGCTGGCCGAGGGTCCGGCGCTGGTCGCGATCCAGCACGTCAACAACGAGAACGGAGTCGTTCAGCCGCTCGACGAGATCGCCGAGAAGGTGCGGGCCGCGGGTTCGCTGCTGCTCGCCGACTGCGCGCAAAGCGCCGGCAAGATCCCGCTTCCCGACGCGGATTTCATCGCGGTGTCGGCCCACAAGCTCGGCGGGCCGCCGGGCATGGGCGCGCTGCTGGTCAAGGACATCGCCACGCTCATTCCGAGCGGCGGGCAGGAAAAGGGCTACCGGCGCGGCACCGAGAATCTCCCGGGGGCCGCCGGGCTTGCTGCCGCGCTGCAGTCGCGCGCCTTTGCCGACGCCATGGCGCGGCTGGCCGGGCTTCGCGGCAAGCTGGACCAGGCGATTGTCGACGCTGGGGGGTTGGTCGTCGCTCCAGACAGCCAGCGCATCGCGACCATCGGCGCCTACGCGATGCCCGGGGTCGGAAGCGCCAGCCAGCTGGTCCAGTTCGACCTCGCCGGAATCGCGGTGTCGGCGGGAAGCGCCTGCTCGTCGGGGAGCATGAAGGCGAGCCGGGTGCTCGCGGCGATGCGCGTGCCGCCCGAGATCGCCGGCTGCGTGATCCGGATCAGCTTCGGGCCGCAGACCAGTGGCGACGACGTCGATCGCTTCTTGACGGAGTGGCGTCGCGTGACCGCGAAGGCCAGAGCGAAGGCCCCATGATCTATCTCGACTACCAGGCGACGACGCCGGTCGCTCCGGAAGTCGCGGCGGCGATGCGCCCGTGGATCGAGGACAGGTTCGCCAACCCGCACAGCCCGTCGAGTTGGGGGAGCGAGGCCGCCGCGGCGGTCGAGGTCGCTCGGGACCAGGTCGTCCGCGCGATCGGCCTGGCCGGCGGGCGCTTCGCCTTCACTTCGGGCGCAACCGAGGCGCTCAATTGGGCGATCAAGGGGACGTTCGAGCGCTTGCCGCGG
The DNA here is from genome assembly GCA_050998435.1 of Sphingomicrobium sp. Classification (GTDB taxonomy): domain Bacteria; phylum Pseudomonadota; class Alphaproteobacteria; order Sphingomonadales; family Sphingomonadaceae; genus Sphingomicrobium. The sequence continues at coordinate 1,546 of JBPCQE010000080.1, forward strand.
CGCAAGCTGGTCACCGTCGCCACCGAGCATGCCGCAGTGCTCGACACCGCCGAATGGCTCGAGGGCGCGGGAGTGCAGGTCGTCCGCCTCGGAGTCGGCCCCGACGGGCTCGTCGACCTCGACGAGGCCAAAGCGGCGATCGACGACGACACCGCGCTGGTCGCGGTGATGCTGGTCAACAACGAGATCGGCGTCGTCCAGCCGGTCGCCGAGGTCGCCCGGATGGCACGGGAACGCGGCGCGCTGATGCTGTGCGACGCGGTCCAGGGCTTTGGCCGGATGAGTATCCCCGACGGGCCCGATCTGGTCGCCGTCTCGAGCCACAAGATCCACGGCCCCAAGGGCGTCGGCGGGCTGTGGATGCGGTCCGGGGCCGAGCCGGCTCCGCTGCTGCACGGTGGCGGTCAGGAGCTCGGGCTTCGGTCGGGGACGCTGGCGCCGGCGTTGTGCGCCGGGCTCGGCGAAGCGGCGCGGCTGGCCGTCGAGCGGCGCGAGGCCGACGCCACCCACGTCGCCAAGCTGGCGCAGCTCGCCTTGGCGGCGCTCGGCCACGGCTGGACCGTCAACGGCAGCCTCGAGCATCGCTATCCCGGTAACCTCAACCTGCGCCGCGAGCGCCTAGACTCCGCACGGCTGATCGCCGATTTGCGCAATATCGCTTTCTCGGCCGGATCGGCGTGCGCGAGCGGCTCGGGCCGGCCCAGCCATGTGCTGCGCGCCGTCGGGCTCGGCGACAGCGAGGCGCGCTCGTCGATCCGCCTCGGCTTCGGCCGCTACACCGGCGAGGACGAGCTCGCCTCGGCCTGCCGCCGGATCGACGAAGCGGCGCGGGCGCAGGAGGGCCTGCCTGCGTGACCCTGGTGCGGTTCCACAAGGCCGACGGGACGCTCGACACCGAGGTCGAGGCGAAAGCCGGCCAGCGCCTGCTCGACGTCGCCTGGGCGGCCGGCCAGCCGCTCGAGGGCGCGTGCGAGGGGGTGATGGCCTGCTCGACCTGCCACGTGATCGTCGATCCGGCCGATTTCGAGCGGCTTCCGCCGGCCAGCGAGGAGGAAGAGGATCTGCTCGACATCGCCGCGCACGTCCGCCGGACCTCGCGGCTCGCCTGCCAGATCCTGCTCAGCGACGAACTGGAAACGCTCAGCGTCCGCGTCCCGCCCGGCGCGCGCAACTGGATGGGGCGCTGAGCCCGGCTTGAGAAATCGGCCCGTATCAACCATATGCGCGACCGGGAGTCGGGCGGACGGAGCAGTCGCCAACCTGGTCAGGTCCGGAAGGAAGCAGCCACAACGATTTCGCTTCGGGTCGTTCCGGCTCCCACGTCCCCGTCATTGCGAGCGAAGCGAAGCAATCCAGTTTGGATTGCCGCGTCGCTGCGCTCCTCGCAATGACGGCAATGAAGCCCTAAACCCCGGCTGATGGATAAAGCCGAATCGCCTGGCCTGGGCCTCGACGCGCCGCCGCAGCCGCTGAAAACCGCCGAGGCGACGCCCTACCGGGTGCTCGCCCGCAAGTACCGGCCGCAGACCTTTTCCGAGCTGATCGGCCAGGACGCGATGGTCAAGACGCTCGGCAACGCCATCGAGCGCGGCCGGATCGCCCACGCCTTCCTGCTCACCGGCGTCCGCGGGGTCGGCAAGACCTCGACCGCGCGGCTGATTGCGAAAGCGCTGAACTGCATCGGCGCGGACGGGCAGGGCGGCCCGACCATCGAGCCGTGCGGAGTGTGCGAGCCTTGCGTCGCCATCACCGAGGGGCGGCACATCGACGTGATCGAGATGGACGCCGCCTCACACACCGGGGTCGACGACGTCCGCGAGATCATCGAAGCGGTCCGCTACGCCTCGGTCAGCGCCCGCTACAAGATCTATATCATCGATGAAGTTCATATGCTCTCCAAGCCGGCGTTCAATGCGTTATTGAAGACGCTTGAGGAGCCGCCGGAACATGTGAAGTTCCTCTTCGCGACCACCGAAGTCGCCAAGCTGCCAGTGACGGTGCTGTCGCGCTGCCAGCGCTTCGACCTTAGGCGGATCCCGGCCGACACGCTGGTCGACCATTTCGCGGGCATCGCCCGGACCGAGGAGGTCGAGGCCCAGCCCGAAGCGCTGGCGATGATCGCCCGCGCCGCAGAGGGGTCGGTCCGCGACGGCCTGTCGATCATGGACCAGGCGATCGCGCTCGGCAGCGGCAAGGTCACGGCGGAGCAGGTCCGCGACATGCTCGGCCTCGCCGACCGCGGGCGGATCCGCCGGCTGCTGCAGCTGGTGCTGTCGGGGGACGCAGCGCAGGCGCTGGCCGAGCTCGACGAAATCCATGCGCTCGGCACCGACGCCTCGGCGCTGCTGCGCGGGCTGATGGAGGAGTTGCACACCGCCACCCGGGCCAAAGCCGGGGCGGGGGCCGACAGGCTGCAATCGGCCGAGCAGCGCCAGGCCGCCGAGGAACTGGCGGCCAAGCTTTCGTGGGCCGACATCCACCGCCTGTGGCAGATGCTCCTGAAGGGCCTCGCCGACGTCCAGATCGCCCCCGACCCGCAGGAAGCCGCGACCATGGCGTTGCTGCGGCTGATCCACGCCGCCGATTTGCCCGACCCGGCGGCGGTGCTGTCGCGGCTTTCGGCTGAGACCGGGGCTCGTCCGCAGCATCGGACGACGGCCCCGGCTTCGGCCGCTTCGCCGAGCTTGCCGACGGACTTCAAATCCCTGGTCAAGCTGCTGGAAGAAAAGGGCAAGCACCAGCTGGCGCAGCAGCTCCACGACCAGGTCGGCCTGGTCCGTTTCGAGCCGCCCGAGTTGGCGCTCAAGCCGATGCGGCCGCTCGGGCCCAACTGGCCGCGCGACCTTGCCGCCGAGCTCAAGGCGATCACCGGGGCCCGCTGGGAAATTTCGCTCAGCGACGGGTCCAGCGAGCCCTCGTTGCTCGACCAGGAGAAGATCGCCGAGGAACAGGTTCGGGGAGAAGTGCTTTCTGAACCTAACGTCCGGGCTGTGATGGAAGCCTTTCCCGAGGCGACGCTCGAAACCTTCACTTCGAGCGGTGAGTTCGAACCGATTAAAGGGGGATGACCATGCCGAGCCTCGAAGAAATCATGCAGATGGCCCAGGACGTCCAGAACCAGATGCAGGCCGCGCAGGAGAATCTCGACAAGATCGAGGTCGAGGGCGCATCGGGCGGCGGCCTGGTCAAGGTCCGCGCCACCGCCAAGGGCCGGATCATCAGCGTCAGTATTGATGAAAGCCTGCTCGCACCGTCCGAGAAGACGATGGTTGAGGATTTGGTCGCCGCGGCGCTCAACGACGCCAAGACCAAGGCCGACGCGGCGGCCGGGCCGGAGCTTCAGAAAATGACCAGCGGAATCCCGCTCCCGCCCGGCTTCAAGCTGCCGTTCTAGGTCCGGCGACTTTCCCGCACTGGAATCTTCGGGCGGCTTGGCCTAGGCCGCGCGCAATTCCCCGCTGAATTTCCGAAGGACCCGCGACCCGATGGCCGCCCAATACAGCTTTGTGATGAAAGGCCTGACCAAGACCTTTCCCGGCGCTCCCAAGCCGATTCTGAGCAACATCAGCCTGCAATTCTACCCCGATGCCAAGATCGGCATCGTCGGGCCGAACGGCTCGGGCAAGTCGACGCTGATGAAGATCATGGCGCAGCGCGACAAGGAGTTCGTTGGCGAGGCGTGGCCGGGCGAGAACATCCGCGTCGGCTATCTGGAGCAGGAGCCGCAGCTCGATTCCTCCAAGACGGTCAAGGAGAACGTCATGGACGGCGTCCGCCCGATCGCCGACATGATGGAGCGGTTCAACGCCATCTCGGCGCAGATGGCCGACCCCGGCGACGATTTCGACGCTCTGATGGCCGAGATGGGCGAGCTCCAGGAAAAGATCGACGCGGTCGACGGCTGGACTCTCGACAACCAGCTCGAGATCGCGATGGACGCGCTCCGGTGCCCGCCGGGTGACGCCAAGGTCGACAATCTCTCCGGCGGCGAGAAGCGGCGGGTCGCGCTGACTCGCCTGCTGCTCGAGAAGCCGGACATATTGCTGCTCGACGAGCCGACCAACCACCTCGACGCCGAGAGCGTCCAGTGGCTCGAAAAGCACCTCGTCGACTATGCCGGCAACGTCATCCTGGTGACCCACGACCGCTACTTCCTCGACAATGTCGTCAACTGGGTGCTGGAGCTCGATCGCGGTCGCTACTACGTCTATGAATCCAATTATTCCGGATATTTGGAGAAGAAAGCTAAGCGGCTCGAGCAGGAAGAGCGCGAGGAGAAAGGCAAGCAGAAGGCGATCAACGACGAGCTCGAGTGGATCCGCCGCTCACCCAAGGCGCGCCAGGCCAAGTCCAAGGCCCGGATCCGCGCGTTCGATGAGCTGGTCGAGGCGCAGGAGAACCGCACCCCGGGCAAGGCGCAGATCCTGATCCAGGTGCCCGAGCGCCTCGGCGGCAACGTCATCGACCTCAACGGCGTGTCCAAGGCCTATGGCGACACCTTGCTGTTCGAGGATTTGAGCTTCTCGCTGCCGCCTGGCGGCATCGTCGGCGTCATCGGGGCCAACGGCGCCGGCAAGACGACCCTGTTTCGGCTGCTGACGGGCGCCGAGCAGCCCGACTCGGGCGAGATCAAGATCGGCCCGACGGTCCACTTGGGTTACGTCGACCAGAGCCGCGACGCGCTCGCTCCCAACAAGAACGTCTGGGAGGAGATCTCTGACGGCTCCGACGTGTTCCGCTTCGGCAAGCACGAGATCGGCACCCGCGCCTATGTCGGCGCCTTCAACTTCAAGGGCCCCGACCAGCAGAAGAAGGTCGGCCAATTGTCGGGCGGCGAGCGCAACCGGGTCCATCTCGCCAAGATGCTCAAGGAGGGCGGCAACGTGCTGCTGCTCGACGAGCCGACCAACGACCTCGACGTCGAGACCCTGCGAGCGCTCGAGGAGGCGCTCGAGAATTTTGCCGGCTGCGCGGTGATCATCAGCCACGACCGCTTCTTCCTCGACCGCCTCGCCACCCACATGCTGGCGTTCGAAGGCGACAGCCACGTCGAATGGTTCGAAGGCAATTTCGAAGCGTATGAAGAGGACAAAAGGCGGCGGATGGGTCCGGAAGCCGATCGGCCGCACCGGATGACGTACAAGAAGCTGACGAGGTGAGCGGACCCGGGCTCAGTCGTCCCGAATATCCTTGAGTGCAAATGCAAGCGCGCCCTCATAGCCGGGAACACGACCGGCGATCATTCCGGTAGGGATTCCGGGCCGCGGTTGCGCTTCATCGCCCATCCAAATTGCGGCATGATCGGGGAAAAAGAACACCGCGCCGTCCCCGCTATCGGTGACTCTTATACTGCCTTCCGGGTGGACTCGAGGTTCGATAGCAGGGCGCTGTCGACCCGAGCTCCTGCACGAAGGCTCCGGGAGGCGAGATTGCACCAACATATTGGGCGGCATTCAACAGGATGCCGGTCGGATCATTTGCATCCTCTGCCCCTTGGGGTTGGATGACCTTCTTCCGCCCGAACATATCGCCTCCTCTTCCGCGCTATCCGAGGATGTGGTTGGCGGCGAAGACCGTCAAGGTGTCAACACGAGTGAACGCCCGCCAAGCCGACCTGCTTCCCGACTGATGCTTGCGCCGCAACGTCTCCAACGACTTGAATTGCTGGAGGCCTGACCGGCCCTAGCGGCCGAGCGCTTCGGCGGTCCTGGCGAACTCGTCGGCCATTGACGACAGGACGCTGCACGTCTGCCGGTCGTAGGTCGCGTTGGCGAGGCGGCGGCAGCGCTGGGACTGCTCGGCGAGCACGTC
>JBPCQE010000030.1:0-5821 GCA_050998435.1 Sphingomicrobium sp.
GCGGCGACGATCGCGTTGCGCCCGTCCTCGGGGTTGCGGCCGGCGTGGGCGGAGCGGCCGCGCACGACGAACGAGAAATTGCCGCTTCCGGGCCTAGCGCCGGCGAGGGTCCCGTCGGGCAGCGCGGCGGGCTCGTAGGTCAGCGCCGCCCGCTTGCCGCGGGCCGCATCGGCGATCAGCGCGGCCGATCCCGGCGAGCCGACTTCCTCGTCGCTGTTGAGGATGATTTCGTAGCCGAGATTTAGGGCAGCTCCGCCTTCCTCGACCGCTTTGAGCGCCGCGAGCATTACGGCGATTCCGCCTTTCATGTCGGCGACCCCGGGCCCGCCGAGCACTCCGTCCTCGAGCCAGCTGGTCGACTGGAACGGATGGTCGACGTCGAACACCGTGTCCATGTGGCCGGTAAAGAGCAGCTGGACGGGAGCGCCGGGCCGAACCTTCAAGTGAATATTGCGGCCATGATCGATTGCCACGGTCTTGCCCGCGCGATTGACCGCTTCGACCGGCGCCGGCTCGACCAGGGAGAGTTCGCCGGGCAGCGCGGAGAAAGCGTCGGCGAGCAGCCCGGCCATGGTCGCCAGGCCGGCAAGGTTGCGCGAGCCGCTGTTGACCGCCGCCCAGGCCTCGACCTGGCCGAGCATCGGCCCGGCCGAGGAACGCTCGATGCAGTCCCGCTCGATGCTGGTCAGGCTCCCCATCGCGGCCCTCCTAGCCGCGCCGCCCGACGAACGCCACACCGCGCCAGGCGTCACAAATGGTCGCGGAACTCGGCGAGAAGGCGGCGGTAGAGGTCGCGCTTGAAGGGGACGATCAGGTCGGGCAGATCGGCCGGCTCGACCCACTTCCAGTCGTTGAATTCGGGATGCTCGGTGGCGATGTCGACGTCGCTGTCGTGGCCGAGGAAGCGGCACAGATACCAGTCCTGGACCTGGCCCTTCCACTTGCCGCCCCACAGCTTCCCCCGAAGCTCGGGCGGGAGGTCGTAGCGGAGGCGTTCCGGGCACTCGCTGATCCGCTCGACGAGGTGCGGCGGGATGCCGGTCTCCTCCTCGAGCTCGCGGAGAGCGGTCGCCCACGGCTCCTCGCCCTTGTCGATCCCGCCCTGCGGCATCTGCCACGCTTCGTCGGTGTTATCGATGCGTCGGCCGACCCAGACCTGGCGGTGCTGGTTGAGGAGCATCACGCCGACGCCGCGGCGGTAGAGGTGGTCGTCGGACATGTTCTTTGCGTCTTTGCGAGCGCCGAAGGCGCGCGGCAATCCAGAAAAGGATGACTGGATTGCTTCGCTAAGCTCGCAATGACGAAAACTGGGGTTTAAGTAGGGCGTCATGGCCACCGCCACTCATCTGCTGACCGAAACCGAAGCGACGGCGCAGCCGGTATTGGAAGCGGTCGTCGTGCGCTTTGCCGGCGACAGCGGCGACGGCATGCAGCTGACCGGCGGCCAGTTCACTCTGTCGACCGCGCTGGCCGGCAACGATCTCGCCACCTTCCCCGATTTTCCGGCGGAAATCCGGGCTCCGCAGGGGACGACGTTCGGGGTCTCGGCATTCCAGATCAACTTCGGCAGTTGCGCGATCGAGACTGCCGGGGACCAGCCGGACGTTCTGATCGCGATGAATCCGGCGGCCTTGAAGGTGAACGCCAACGACCTTCGCGAAGGCGGGCTGATCATCGCCGACGAAGGCGAGTTCACCGCCCGCAACCTCGTCAAGGCGGGCTATGAGGCCAACCCGCTCGAGGACGGCAGCCTCGCCAAATGGCAGCTGGTCCACTTCAACATTTCGCAGCTGACGCTCGACGCGGTGAAGCCGTTCGGCCTCGGCAACAAGGAGGCGCTGCGCTGCAAGAACATGTGGACGCTGGGCCTGGCGCTGTGGATGTTCGACCGCGATCGCGCGCCGATCGTCGACTGGCTGAAGACCAAGTTCGCCAAGGCGCCCGAGCTCGCCGAAGCCAATATCGCCGCCTTGAACGCGGGCCACGCCTATGGCGAGACGGTCGAGATCGGGACTCCGGTTCGCCGCCATCACATCGATCCCGCGCCGGCGGAGCCCGGGCTCTACCGGACCGTAACCGGCGCCGAGGCGCTGGCCATCGGCCTGGTCGCCGGCGCCCAGCTCGCCGGCCTCGAAGTGTTCTTCGGTTCCTACCCGATTACTCCGGCGTCGCCGCTGCTCCATCATTTGGCGCGGCTGAAGGAATTCGGAATCACCACTTTCCAGGCCGAGGACGAGATCGCCGCGATCTGTGCGGCGCTGGGCGCGTCCTACGCCGGGCAACTCGGGGTCACTTCATCGTCGGGTCCCGGAATCGCGCTCAAGACCGAAGCGATCGGGCTGGCGGTGATGACCGAACTGCCGCTCATCGTCGTCAATTCGCAGCGCGGCGGGCCGTCGACCGGCTTGCCGACCAAGACCGAGCAGTCGGACCTCTACCAGGCGGTCTACGGCCGCAATGCCGATTCCCCGCTCCCCGTGATTGCCGCGCGCTCGCCGGCGGACGCGTTCGACTGTGCGATCGAGGCGTGCCGGATCGCCACCCGCTACATGACCCCGGTGATGCTTCTGACCGACGGCTATATCGCCAATGCCGCCGAGCCGTGGAAGGTGCCCGACATGGCGGGCTATGCGCCGTTCCCGGTCAGCTTCTTCGACCAGGCGCCGGGCGAAGGCGAGGGGGTGATGCCCTACGCTCGCAACGACGAACTGGCGCGGCCGTGGATCAGGCCGGGCACGCCCGGGCTCGAGCACCGCATCGGCGGGATCGAAAAGGAGCCCGGCACCGGCAACATCGACTACAGCCCGGAGGCCCACGCCGAGATGACCCGCGTGCGCGCGGCCAAGGTCGCCGGGGTCGTGGATTCGATCCCCGACCAGGACGTGTGCCTGGGCGAGGCGGGCGGCGAGCTCGCCGTCGTCGGCTGGGGCTCGACCTTCGGCCCGATCCACCAGGCGGTTCGACGCGCCCGCCAGCGCGGTCTCGACGTCAGCCACATCCATATCCGCCACATCGTGCCGATGCCGCGAAATTTGTCTGTCCTATTGAAGAGCTTCCGGCATATCCTCGTTCCCGAGATGAATAGCGGCCAGCTCAAGACCCTGTTGCGCGACCAGTTTCTGGTCGACGCCCGCTCGCTGCCAAAAGTCACCGGCCATCCGTTCCGGATCGCCGAGATCGAGGCGGCGATCGAGGCAGCGCTCGGCGCGGACTCGCGCGCGCGCGTTGAAGGGTGAACTTAGTGAACTTCCGGGCAATCTAGGGCCATGAAACCGATCAACGCCTACCCGATGATCATGATGCTGGTCATCGTCATCCTGCTCATTGTCTGGCTGCGCTGACCGATGAACGAAATGGCCACCGTCACCACCGCCAAGGACTGGGCGAGCGACCAGGAAGTCCGCTGGTGCCCGGGCTGCGGCGATTATGCGGTGCTGAAGGCGTTGCAGCGGACGATGCCGGACCTCGGCACCGCGCGCGAGAAGACGGTGTTCGTCTCGGGGATCGGCTGCTCGAGCCGCTTTCCCTACTACATGGCGACCTACGGCTTCCACACCATCCACGGCCGAGCGCCGGCGTTCGCGACCGGGATCAAGCTCGCCAACCCCGAGCTCGACGTGTGGATCATTACCGGCGACGGCGATGCTCTGTCGATCGGCGGCAACCACACGATGCACATCCTGCGCCGCAACTTGGATTGCCAGATCCTGCTGTTCAACAACGAGATCTACGGGCTGACCAAGGGCCAATATTCGCCGACCAGCAGGGTCGGGACGCGCTCGCCATCGACCCCGTTCGGGTCGGTCGACCGGCCGGTCGCTCCGTGCATGTTCGCGCTGGGCTCGGGAGCGCGGTTCATTGCGCGGGGAATCGACGTCCACAAGAGCCTCCCCGACGTGCTCAAGGCGGCCCATGCGCACCGCGGCGCGAGCTTCGTCGAAATCTACCAGAATTGCATCGTCTACAACGACGACGTGTTCGGCTCTTTCACATCGCGGGAAGTCGCCGCCGACAAGCAGCTGTGGCTCCAGCCCGGCGAGAAGATGCTGTTCGCCGGCGGCACCAAGGGGCTCGCGCTCGACACCGAGCGGCTGGTGCTCAAGGTCGTCGAGGGCGGCGATCGCTCGGTGCTGGTCCACGACCGCAGGAACCGCGGAGTCGCGGCGATGCTGATCGAGATGCCGGAGAGCTTCCCGGTGGCGCTCGGAGTGATCTACGAGGACCCGGCGCCGACCTTTGAAAGCGCGGTCATCGAGCAGAACCGGGCCGCCGCGTCGAACAAGCCGGCCGACCTCCAGCAACTGGTCTCCAAGGGCCAGACGTGGATGGTCGAGAAAGAACCGCACAAGCTCTGACCCGCCGCGCTCGATAAGTGGACAATATCACCCATTCGCTGGCCGGCTGGGCGCTGGGCCAGGCGGGGCTGAAGAGCCAAACGCGCAAGGGCCTGGCGGTGCTGATCCTTGGCGCGAACATGCCGGACATCGACGTCTTCTTCGGCTGGGTCGGCTGGGAGCCGCTGGCGATACACCGTGGCTTCACCCACGGGCTGGTCGGCGGAGTGCTCGTCATGCCGCCGTTGCTCGCCGGGCTGTTGTGGCTGCTCGACCGCTGGCAGGTCGGCAGGGGCGCATCGTTCAAGAGCGGGCTGCCGATGCGGCCGGGCTGGCTGCTCGCCTTGGCCTATCTGGCGACGCTCACTCACCCTCTGCTGGACCTGCTGACGACCTATTCGGTCCAGCTGCTGGCGCCGTTCTCGACCGCCTGGTTCCATGCCGACGCCTTGTTCATCATCGACGTCTGGATATGGCTGCTGCTCGGCGGCTCGATCGCCTGGTCGCGCTGGCGGGAACAACGGGGCAAGCCGTGGCGGCGGCCGGTGCAGGCGGCCATAGCGGTCGTGCTCGCCTACATCGGCCTCAACCTGCTGATTAGCCAGCGCGCCTATGCGGCGGTTCGGCAATGGGCGAGGGAGCGGCCCATCGACGCTTTGTTCGCTTCGCCGCCGCCGTTTGAATCCTGGCGCCGCGGGCTCGTCTGGCGCGAGGGCAATTGCTACCGCTGGAGCCGCTACGATCCGCTCGGCGGCGGGTTCGGGCCGGTGACGAGCTGCCGGCCAAGCCTGCTTCGCGAGCCGCTGGTGCGCGAAGCGGTCCAACTCGATCCCGCGCTTCGCCGCTTCCTTCGCTGGTCGGTATTGCCGCTCGCCGAGGTCGAGCGCTCGCGATGCTCGGTCAGGGTCGCGATCGGCGACGCCCGCTACCAGGATTTCCGCAGCCGTTCGCGGCTTCGCCGGGAAACTATTATGCCGACCGGCAGTCCCGGCTGCTAATGCCCGGGGAATGACAGGAAGGGGCGAGCATCTGGTTCGTGCGGACCGCGGCTTTGCGGTCGGCGGCGGCGTGGCCGCGTGGCTCGTCTCGCCTGCAATCGCAAAGGTTTTGGACCAGCTCGATGCCCGACTGGCAAGCGGCGGGATCGAGGGGACTCTTCCCGACGGAAGCCCCCGGCGGATCGGTTTCCGCGGACCCGGTCCGGTTGCGGTCGTCCAGCTGAAGAGCTGGATGGGGCTGGTCCGGTTGGCGACTTCGGGCTCGGTCGGCTGGTATAAGGCGTGGGCGGCAGGCGAATGGGATTCGCCCGATCCGGTGCCGCTGTTCGAGCTGTCTGCGGCCAACGCGCTGTCGCTACGCAATACAACGCGCGCCAAGGGTCCGGCGCGGTGGATCAACGCCACCGCCCACCGCTTGCGCGACAATGGCCTCCGCAACGCCCGCCGCAACATCGCCTCGCATTACGACCTCGGCAACGACTTCTACGC
>JBPCQE010000062.1:0-12644 GCA_050998435.1 Sphingomicrobium sp.
GTTGCTCTCCGACGATCCGGACAAGCGCCCGTTCAAGGACTTCCTGCGCCGTACCCTCGACGACGACCAGGCCTTCCGCCGCGGGCTCGCCGACCTTTGGCAGAAGATGGGCCAGGCGAACCTAGGCGACCGCTGGACCTTCGCCTTCGAGGACAAGGTCGCCTACTTCAACGGTAGCCTGTTCGCCGACACGCAGGTCTATGAGCTCGCCAAGGCCGAGCGCGGCGAGCTGCTCGTGGCCGCTGAGCACGAATGGAAGGATGTCGAGCCGGCGATTTTCGGAACCCTGTTGGAGCAGGCGCTCACAATTGCTCAAAGGACCCACTTAGGGGCCCACTATACGCCACGACTGCACGTCGAACGGATTATCGAAGCAACAATCACTGACGTCTTGCGTGCGGAGTGGGAAGAACTGGAGGCAGACCTCGAAGGGCGTCCTGTTGAGAACCGGTTGACGCGTCTACGCGACTTCCATGAACGGCTTGCCGGTATTATCGTGCTCGACCCCGCCTGCGGCACCGGTAATTTCCTCTATGTTGCGATGGAGGCGCTGCTCGGCGTCGAAAACAAAGTAATTCAGGCGATCGAGGATTTGGGCGGCGAAGTTCGCTCGCGCATCGGCCCTAGCCAGTTCCACGGCCTCGAAAAGAATCCCCGTGCAGCCAAAATCGCAGAGCTGGTGTTGTGGATCGGCTGGCTGCGCTGGACTATCCGTAATGGCGCCGGCGCGGTCGAGGAGCCGATACTCGGCCAGAGAGCCAACATCAATTTCGGGCGTCCGGGCGGATATGACGCGGTGCTGGTACAAGACGAAACCACGGCTCCCGATCTGGCCAATCCAAGGCAACCGGACTGGCCTGAGGCCGATTTCATTGTCGGCAATCCGCCTTTCATCGGCGGCAAGGGCATCCGCAGCGAGCTTGGCGGCGATTATGCCGAGGCGTTGTGGAAGGCGAACCCCAATGTTCCGGCATCCGCCGATTTCGTCATGCAATGGTGGGACCGCGCGGCGAGGGAACTGACTAAGCCGGCCACCCGGCTCCGCCGGTTCGGCTTCGTCACCACCAACAGCATCACCCAAGTCTTCTCACGTCGCGTGATTGAGCGACATTCAGACGATTGTCACCTCGTGCTCGCCTGTCCTGACCACCCTTGGACCAAGGCGACACGCGACGCGGCGGCGGTGCGCATCGCCATGACCGTAGCTGCGGGCGGCCCCGGCGAAGGCCGCCTGATCGAGGTCGAGCACGAAGCGGGGCTCAACACCGACACGCCCGAGATTCGATTCTCGGAAGCGTACGGAGTCATCAATGCCAATCTTTCGATAGGTCCGGACCCATCCATTACGGTGCCGCTGTTGGCGAATTTCGGTCTGTCTTCACGTGGCATGATGCTGTTCGGCGCAGGATTCATCGTTTCCCCTGCAGAAGCGCATGCACTTGGCCTTGGTAAGCGCGAAGGACTGGAACAGCACATTCGACCGTATCGCAATGGCCGCGACTTGCTCCAAAAATCTCGCAACAAAATGGTAATCGACCTCTTCCCACTCTCCGAAGAAGAAGCCCGCCAGCGCTTCCCGGAAGCATACCAGCATTTGCTGCGGACGATTAAACCGGAGCGGGATAGGAACCGGGATCGCGATCTTCGTGACCGGTGGTGGCAATTCGGCAGGCCCCGTACTGAAATTCGGCCAGCCCTGGCAGAGCTGCAACGCTACATCGCCACGGTCGAAACAGCGAAACACCGTCCTTTTGAATTTTTGGACGCAGAGATCATCCCCGACAACCGGATCGTATGCATTGCTCTAAACGATGGATTCAGCCTTGGTGTGTTGAGCTCGCGGACTCACGTTGTTTGGAGTCGCCGTGCGGGGGGAACACTGGAAGACAGGCCGATCTACACGAAGAGCCGTATCTTTGACCCTTCCCCTTCCCCGATGCCGCGCCCGAGCAGCGAACCGCCATCGCCACCCTTGCCGAGGAACTCGACTCCACCCGCAAGGCAGCGTTCACCGAAGTGCCGCACCTGACCATGACCGAGCTCTACAACTGGCGCGAGCGCATTGCTGCTGGTGAGCAACTAGAGAGCGAGGACCTCGCCCGCGCCACTGCGGCACGTGCCTTCATCGTTCACCGGCTGCACGAGGAAATCGACGCCGCCGTTGCCACCGCCTACGGCTGGCCCGCCGATCTCGCTCCGGCCGAAATCGTCTCGCGTCTGGTTGCGCTCAACGCAGATCGCAAAATCGAAGAAGGCACTGAAAACGTCCGTTGGCTTAGGCCCGAATACCAGATATCTCGCTTCGCCCATCGGTGAGTGCCTTTTATAGCCCTGCACCTACAGCCGCTCCGTCCATGTCCAAGCTAGAACAGGCCATTGCGAAGCGCGGGTTCACCCCGCGCTGGAGCAATTCCTCTCCCCTCGGCGAAAGTACCACTTTCGCCGAAACCGCTACAGCGTCCCGCTAAACGGCAGCACGTCCACCGGCCCTTCGAAGGCGATGAACAGGGTGCAGGGCTCGCTCGAACGGCACTGGGCGCGGTGCGGCAGCTTGGCGGGACCATAGGCGTAATGGCCGCTGCGCAAAGTCGCCGCCGGAGCGCCCTGGTATTTCACTTCCAGCTCGCCCGACACCAGGATCATGCGCTCCGCCGAGGTGTGCGAATGCGGCGGGATCGCCGAACCGCCGGGCACCTTGAGGAAGATGTCCGAATTGGGCTTCGCCGGGTCGCCGTGAAGCACCGCGATGCCACAGCCCTCGGGCATGCCTTCGGGGCACGGGCCCCATTGCAGGCCCGGATCGGCCGCGGCCTTGGCCAGCGGCGCTTTCGACGCCTCCGCGCTCGCCGCGGTGGTGGCGCTCGCCGGCTCGGCGGCGTTGGCGCCATTGGCGGCCGGATCCGCCGGAGCGGGCGCTTCGTTGACCTCGCAACCGGCCAGAATCGCCGCCGCGGCGGCCATCGCCACTGTCCTCAACACCCGATCATTCATCACGCTTCTCCCCTTTTTCATCTGCTTGGCCCGAAGTACCACTTCGAGCCAGACCTCTAATAGCCCATCAGCGCCAGAACCTCGCGGCGGCTGCGCTCGTCGCTCCTGAAAATCCCCATCATCCGGCTGGTCGTCATCATCACTCCGGGCGTATTGACCCCGCGCGCGCTCATGCACGCGTGGCTCGCCTCGATGACCACCGCGACTCCCTTGGGGTCGAGATGCTCGCAGATGCAGTCGGCGACTTGCGCGGTCAGCCGCTCCTGCACCTGCAGCCGCCGCGCGAAGCCGTGCAGCACCCGCGCCAGCTTGCTGATCCCGACCACCTTGTCGCGCGGCAGATAAGCGATCGACGCCTTGCCGATGATCGGCGCCATGTGGTGCTCGCAATGCGACTGGAACGGCACGTCCTTGAGGAGCACGATCTCGTCGTATCCGCCGACCTCATAAAAGGTCCGGCTGAGGTGGATCGCCGGGTCCTCCGCATAGCCCGCGGCATATTCGCGCCAGGCTCTCGCGACGCGGCTCGGAGTGTCGAGCAGCCCTTCGCGGTCGGGGTCGTCGCCGGCCCAGCGGATCAGCGTCCGAACCGCGTCGGCGACGTCCTTGGGCACTTGGACACTGGGCGGCGGCTGCACCAGGTCGCCGTCCTCGGGGTCGCCATCCTCGGGCGTACCAATCATCGCTCGCGGCTCCTTCTGCCAGTCATGCCGCGCTATAGGAGCGGTTGCGCGGCCCTGCAAACGGCGATGGGCGGAGCTCCCAACTGCGGCGGCGCTCTCATCACTTCGAATTTGAGAGTGTCCGCTTTCCACCCGTTTCGGACATGAGAGGATGTTCGCTTTCGACCCCGGCGACATAGGTGATGACCGGCAGCGAACGCCGCGACAAAGCGGGAGATTGAGGCTAGTCTGCCGCTAGTTCGTTCGCATTGGGGATCGGCATGCTCTCGGCCTTTAGACGCGCAGCCGCGATCCTGGCCACCTTGATGCTGTGCGTCAGCGCACCCGCGGTCTTTGTTCAGACAGAAGTTGAATCCGCGCCCGGCGAGGAAGTTCGCTTCCAGTCCGATCCCGGCGTCATGCCTGCCGGGACGCTGGAGACCCCGCGCGGGTTCGGCGCCGGCCCTTTTCCAGTCGCGGTCATCATCTCGGGAACGGGCCCGTGGGCTCGCGGAGGTTTCATCAACATTCGGGCGCGGCTGTTGGCCTGCGGGATCGCCACACTCATTTATGACAAGCGCGGGCAGGGAAGATCGACCGGTAAATTCGTCGACACGATCCCGGCGATGGAGCGGGACGTCGCCGCCGCGGTGACCTATTTGCGCACGCGCCGCGACGTGGATCGCGGGCGTGTCGCCCTGATCGGGATGAGCCAGGGCGGAGTCGCGGCGCCTATGGTTGCGTCGCGGGACCGGGCGATCGCTGCGGTGGTGATGCTGTCGGGACCTGTCGGCCCGCGCGGCGAGCTGTTTCTCAACGTCCTGCGCAGCCACCTGAAAGGCAACGGGAAGGATCCAAAGCAAGTCGAGCACGTGGCTGCGGCGGTCGGGGCGTGGATGGAAGCGCGCAGCGCAAGCGCCGCGCCGGCGGTGGTCGGACGGCTGCGCGCGGCTGCGGTTGCGGCCTTTGCCGAGGTCGGTTTCCCCGCGTCCGAGGCGCAGCAATTTGTCGTCACGCTGGATAATGACGTCGTGCTCTCGATGTTCGAGGCGGAGCCCGACCGGGTCCTGGCAACGGTACGAGCGCCGGTCCTCGCCATTTTCGGCTCGCGCGATACGGTCCTCGCGCCAGAACTCGTCGCGGACGCCGTGACCGCGCTGAACGACAATCCCGACGCTTTGGTCGTCACGATCCCGGGAATGACCCACGAGCTCCCGCGCGCCAACCCCCCGCAGGGGGCTCCACCTGTCGCCGATTCCACCATGCCCATCGTGACCGATCTCGTCGGCGCGTGGCTCGCCGAGAGGTTGAAGACCGGGCGTTCAGGTCGTTGATCTGGCGATCGTAATACGACCTCAGAGTCGCCGCTTCGAAATTGGGTTGCCGGAAGCATCGGCGGCCGGCGCCGAGCAATATTTGACCCAGTCCGAATCCTCCAGATTCCCGCGCTCGAGGGTTGCGATACCGTCGCCGTGCGGACTCACAACCAGACTGATCGGTCGCTCGCGACGGCCATAAATCATGCATGTGGCGTGAATTTTCTCACCGGCGGCATTCGTCCAGGAGGACACGAACGCCTCGTCGATTCGACCCGGGCGTATCTCCTCCTGCTTCTTGATATCCTTGGCGAACTGCTTTCGCATCGGGTCCGACTGGCCGCAGGCCGGCAGCGCACCTATGGAAGACGCCGCCACGGCAATCAGGACGATTCGGACCACATCCTTAGAGCAATCAAAGTGCAGCTTTCGCGCTTTGCTCATCCTTGAATCTCCAAATCAAACGCCGCCCAACCTGGCCATCGAAACAATTGCTATTGGTCGGAATTCAGCTCCCTGGCGATGTCATCGGCCACCGCCGCCGCTTGTTCCCGGATATCTGGTACCGCGACGATTTCCCAGTAACGGCCCTTGGTCAGCGGCCCCAGCGCCCACAGCATGTCGGCGCCGGCGGCTCGCGACCGCTCATCGACCTCCAGCGCGATGCCGAGCTGGTCTGCCCGGACAAGCCCATCGTCGAGCATCTGCCGAAGCATTGGATCGCGGCTGCGCTGGATGGTTCCCAGCGGACCGGTGCAGTTGAAGATCAAGGCGAACCGCTTGAATTCCGCCTTGCCCTGGCCACGGCGCTTGATCGCGACCTCGAGGCCATCGTTTGCAGGCCGGACTTCGACAATCCGCCCGGCAACAATCTCCAACCTTCCCGCGGCCACCCGATCGACGATCTGCTTCGCGACTTCCGGAGCGATCCGGTGGCGATGCACGTCCCACCACGGCCGCGCATGCCGCAGGAAGCGCCGCTGCTCCGCGACGCTCAGCCCCTGCCACAGCGAATGGCTGTGCGGCCGGAGCGAATCCACCGCCGCTCGCCAGCCGACCTCGGCGCTGCGCCGCCGAAGCCAGCGCCACAGGCCGAGCAGCCCCGCCGGCAACTCCCCCACTGCGACCGGCGCGGGCGCAAATTCCGCGTGCGCCCTGGGGATTTGCCCGCGTCTCGACAGCGCGACGATCCGGCCGCGGTGACCGGCGGCGTTCAGCGACAGCACCGTGTCGATCATCGTCAGGCCGGTGCCGATCAGCAGCACGTCGCCGCCGCTCGCCGCCGAGTCGCGAACGGCGGCCTTGGCTTGCTCGCTCCAAGGGTTGTTGATGAACCGCTCGCTGGACGCCGCCGGGGCAAAGGAGAGCGGTTCGGGCGGCTGGTTGCCGATCGCCAGCACCAGCGCCTGCGCGGTGATGGTGCGGCCGCCGTCCTCGACGTCGATCCGCCATTCGCCCGCTTCTCGAACGGCGGCCACCGCTCCACTCGGCAGCGTCTCGACGTGGCCGCCGGCAACCGCCTCATCCAGGATGGCGCGCAGATAGCGGCCGAAATGCCGGCGCTCGGCAAAGCCTCCCGGATCGCCGCTGTCGCGGGCGAAATGGTCGGGATCGTCGGGCCACGCGCTCATGCTTTGGGCGCGCACATTGAGCACATGCGCCGGCTCGTCGGTCGAAAAAGCGATGCCATGGCCCATCCGGCCGCCGCCCTCGATCAGCAGCGACACGACTCCGCGCCGGGCCAGCTGGGCGGCGAGCATCGTGCCTGAAAATCCACCACCGACGATCGCGACCGGGACCCGCCGGTCAGATTTCATAGTCGGGCCACGCGTTAGGGTTGGCGGCGCCGGCTTTCCGCCGGGCCATCTCGTCGTGCATCGTCGTCACCGTCCGTCCGGCAGTCTGGGTGAACCAGGCCGGCACGACCGCGTGGATCAGGCAGGCGAGCCCGGCGCCGATCAGCCGGAACGCGATTGCGACCGCCCCGATGCCGTGCGCGGCCCAGCTCATTCCAAGCGAGCGCGGATGATCGCTGAACAATCGCCCGACGACCGTCGTTCGCGGGCTGGCGACGCTTTCGTCCTGTCCTACAGCCATGGTCTCTGCAACGCGCCCCCTTGTTCGCGATTTGGGCTTCGCGGTTTTGGTGGCCCCGGCAGGACTCGAACCTGCGACCTGCGGTTTAGGAAACCGTTGCTCTATCCTGCTGAGCTACGGAGCCGATCCCGCGACCGATAGAGCACCAGCCCCGACTTTATCAATTGAGTTGGTTGGGCGGCACCGGCCGCGGCAGCGAAGGTCGAAGACGATCATTGCACCACCGCCGCTTCGGCGATGGGCCGGCGATGGGTCAGCGACGGAATGCGTCGCCGCACCTCTTCGACTCGGGAAAGGTCGACCTCGGCGAATCCGATCCCGGTGCCGTCGCCCATGTCGAGCAGCTGATCGCCCCAAGGTCCGATGACCAGCGAGTGGCCGTAGGCCTCGCGGCCGTCGGCATGGAGCCCCGATTGCGCCGCGGCGACAACGAAAGCGCCCGATTCGATCGCCCGCGCTCGAAGCAGTACCTCCCAGTGCGCGCGCCCGGTCGGCACGGTGAAGGCGGCCGGCACCGCGACCGTCTCGGCTCCGGCCTCCGCAAGCCTTGAGAACAGCGCGGGAAAGCGAAGGTCGTAGCAAATCGCCAGGCCGAGCCGCCCGACCGGCGTGCCTTCCACCACCACCGCGCCCTCACCGGGCCGATAGACGGCGGACTCGCGCCAGCTTTCACCGGTCGGCAAGTCGACATCGAACAAATGGATCTTGTCGTAGCGCGCCCGGACGGCGCCGCTTCGATCGATCACGAATGTCCGATTGGCGAGCTTTTGCTCGTCGGTGCGGACCGCCAGTGACCCCAGGTGCAACCACAGCCCATGGCGTCGCGCAGCCTCGCGGCAGGCGGCGAGCACTTCGTCGTCTTCCTCCGTCCGCAGGTTCGCCGCAGCCCGCTCGGCATCGCGGTCGAGCAGCCCCGACATCTCCGGCGTGAACAGCATCACCGCTCCGCCGTCCGACGCCTCCCCGATCGCGGCAATCAAGGCCTGGGCGTTTGTCGCAGGGTCGATCCCGGTGCACGACTGGAAGAGGGCAATCCGGGCCATCGCTCAGGCGGCAAGCAACTCGTCGAGCTTGCCCCGGCTTTCCAGCTCCATCAGCTCGGTGCAGCCGCCGATGTGACGACCGTCGATGAAGATCTGCGGAACGGTCGTCCGCCCGCCCGACCGCTGGATCATTTCCTGTTTCTCGGGTCCGCCAAAAAACACTTCATGCTCCTGATACTCGATCCTCTTGGAATCGAGCAGCCGCTTGGCCCGATAGCAGTAGCCGCAGAACGCTCGGGTGTAGATCTCGACTTTCGGCACGGCAGTTGGTCCTTACTGTCTCGCGTCGCCTTAACGCATCAACTGCGAAGGCCGCACCACCCGTGCCCAACTGATCAGTTCGACGCGTTCGGCCCCAGCCCGCCGCAATTCACGCGCACAGGCGTTGGCGGTGCTTCCGGTCGTCAGCACATCGTCGACCAGGATCACCGTTCGGCCATTGACTATCGATCGGTCATCGACCGGGAACGCTCCGGCAACCACGCGCCGCCGCTGCTGCAGGCTCATCCCCTTGAGCGGTGGAGTCCGCCGGATGCGCCTCAGTAGCGACGCATCGCTTTCAATTCCCGTGTGGCGCGAAAGTTCGCGGGCCACGATCGCCGACTGGTTGAAACCGCGCTGCCACAGGCGGCCGCGATGCAGCGGCACGGGCACTAGTAACGCGCTGTCAGGCTGCGCCCCGACCAACGGCGCCATGCAACGCGCCATCGTCTTGGCGATCGCCACCTTGCGCCCGTATTTGAGCCGCAGCGCCAGGCTTCGGGTGAGCTCGTCGTAGACCACCGCGGCGCGCGTGCGCCTGATCCGCGGCGGCTTCGCCAGGCAGACGGCGCATGTGTCCGCATCTGTCGCCTGGAGCGGAGTCCCGCATGTCGCGCAACCGGCAGACCCCAGGAATTCGATGCGCTTCCAGCAATCGGCGCAAAAGCTGTGTACATCGCTGACGATGGTACCGCAGCCCGCGCAACGGGGAGGCAGCGCGAAATCGAGCAGCCAGTAGGCGAGCCTACCGACCTGGAGTGCTGCCGTGCGGATCATATTGCCGCTTGTCGGCCTGCAGGACGCGCCGCACAAGCTCCGCCGTGCCCAACGACATATTCGACATGGAATTGCGGGCGATTCGGCGCGACCGAGCCTTTCGATCCGGTCCCGAGCTGTTCCTGCACGAGCGATCCTTTGAGGATTGCCTCGAGCGACTCCAGCTCATTCGCCGCCGGTTCAAGTCAGCATTGCTTATCGGCTGCCCGAACCCGCGCTGGCCCGATCGCCTGAAGGATCTCGTCGAGTCCGTCGAAACCATTGATCCGGGGCCTTTGTTCGCGAGTGCCGCCGGCGGTATTTGTGTCGTCGAGGAACAATGGAATCCGCCGCAAGCCGCTTATGACCTCATCTTGTCGATCGGGACGCTGGACACGGTCAACGACCTGCCGCGGGCGCTGCAGGCGATCCGCGCCTCCCTGGCACGGGACTCGCTCCTGATGGGCGCAATGGCCGGCGGCGAAACGCTCCCGCAGCTCCGCGCCGCAATGCGATTTGCCCTCCAGAGCGCTGGAGGATCGTCACCGCATGTCCACCCGCGTGTCGAGGCCGCGTCTTTTTCGCCGCTGTTGACGGCCTGCGGTTTCATCATGCCGGTGGTTGATGTCGATCGGGTGCAAGCGTCGTACACAACGCTCGGAGGCCTGGTGACCGACCTTCGGCGCATGGGGGGCACCAGCGTCCTTGCCCGAAGATCGCGACAGCCCTTGTTGCGCGAGGCCAAAGCCGCAGCTGAGGCGGCGTTTCTCTCGGCCGGCGACGGATCGCGGACGGTTGAAACCTTTGAAATCCTCCATTTTGCCGCCTGGACGCCAACAGGTTGATCCATGGTGGATCTCGGCTGAGGAGCCGTTAACGATATCCGCACGGTAGGTTGTTAACTGAGCCTTGTTTAATTTGCGCACGTGGACGTGGACCAGAGGAGGGTGGCGTGAACGCTATCCGGACGACTTTGCGCAAGTTGCTCGCCGACCAGGGCGGCGCAACAGCAATCGAATACGGGCTTATCGCGGCATTGATTGCCGTCGCGGCGATCGGCGGCATCTCTTCCTTGGGCGGGGGCGCAGGCGGCATGTGGACCGACCTCAGCACCGAAGTTCAGAACGCCTCGTAACAGCGGTTGTCGGCTAGGACCGCCGCGCCCCGTATACGATCAGCTTCACCTTGTTTCCGGGCACCAGCGGGCTCGCCACGGTCAAGCCGTTGAGCGCCATGAACCGGTCTAGCTGGAAATCGCGATAGGCCATCCGGCTAGCCAGCGACTGCACGGTGTCGCCCGGCCGCACCGTCACCACGTCGATCACCCGCGGCCGGATTGCCGCCGCTTCCGCGGGCGCGATTCGTCGCAGCGACTCCACCAACTGGACGAAAGGCCCAATCCCCGCGCCGCCGCGAGTCAACATGACGAAGTGGTAGATGGTATTCGGGTCCCATTGATAGGCCATCACGCTGACATCGACGACACCAGACGAAGTGTTGGCCCGGGCGGTCGTGAATGCCGCCGGGAAGCCGTTGACCATCGTCCGCTGCGGCGGCGGGATCATCATCTGCGTGCGGCCGCCGGTCAGCTGCTGGAACACCTGGTGAATGTAATTCTCGATGCTGCCGCCATAGCGGCCGCCACTGAATTGCGCCTGTCCCGCCGAGCCCTGGATCGTCACCGCCCGCGTGCCGTTCTGCATCAGATAGCCGATCGGCACAGCGAACTGGATCCTGAGGTCCGGATGGGTGAATGAACGGCCCTCGATGATTCCCTGCGCCGGGTCGTCGTCGACATAGACGCCTTCGAGCTGGGCGAGAAACTGGTCGCGATTGCGCATCCCCTGGCCTAGGCGGCCCGTCGCCCGAGCCCCGGAGAGCGCGCGCTGAAGGCGGTTCTCGCTCAATGGGTGGGTGCTTGCCCATTCCGGCGTTTGCCGGTTGCTGCGGCCCTGGACCCGCGACTGCATCGCGCTCGCCCGACCGAGCGCGGCGAGGACGCCGGGGCCGCCCGCGGGGTCATAGCCGGCGGCGATCAGGTAGCGCGTCGCGAGCGTGTCCGCCAGATACTCCTGGTCGCGCGAGAAGCTCAGGGTGGCCAGTTGCGCCTGCTGCTGGCTCAATTGAGCGATCGCATTGCCGATGCCGCCGCCGAGCAGGCTGCCCAACAGGACACCGAAAATCCCGCCGATCGAATTGCGGCGCGACGCCGACTGGCGCGCACGGTGGTGATTGGCGGCGATGTGGCCGGCCTCGTGGCCGAGCGCGAAAGCGAGCTGCGACTCGTCATCCATCAACGTCAGCAGCTGCCGGGTGACGTAGATGTAGCCGCCGGGCACGGCCATCGCATTCTCGACCGCCGAATTGAGCGTCGTGAAGCGGAAGGCGGCACCGGGGTTGGCAACTCCGGAATAAGCAGCGACCCGCTGACCGACCGACTGGACATAAGCTCCGCGGGCGCCGGTCTCGGCGCCGCCGAACTCGGCGACCATCTCGGCGTGCTGTCGTTGTGCCTCGGCAACCTCGCGCGGATCAATCGCCCGGCCCGCCTGCGCGGGCAAAGCCGCGGGGGTGAACGCGACCGCGGTCGCGGCGAGCAGCAGGACGATGTTACGCATACCAACCTCCGGTGTCGTGGGCCCTCTAGGCACCGGCCATTGAACGGGAGATGACTGCTTGTGGTTCCGGAACGACCGGTTAGCCGATGGCCAGGAACTTGGCCCGGCGCTGCGCCCGGAGCTCGTCGCCGCTTAGTGCCGAACAGCCGTCCAGCTCTTCGACGATGGCGCCCTTGATCGCGCCGATCGCCGCATCGGGGTCGCGGTGGGCGCCGCCGAGGGGCTCGGCGACGATCCGGTCGACGACTCCCAGCGCCTGAAGGTCGGAAGCGGTGATTTTCATTGCTTCGGCGGCCTCTGCGGCCCTGTCGGCCGTCCGCCACAGGATCGAGGCGCAGCCTTCGGGCGAAATCACCGAATAGACCGCATGCTCGAACATCAGCACGCGATTGGCGGCTGCAATCGCGACCGCGCCGCCCGATCCGCCCTCGCCGACGATCGCGGCGACGATCGGCACCCGGACATCGAGGCACTGCTCGGTCGACCGGGCGATCGCCTCCGCCTGGCCGCGCTCTTCGGCCTCGACCCCAGGGAATGCCCCCGGGGTGTCGACCAGCGTGACGATCGGGATCCCGAAGCGGTCGGCCAGCTGCATCAGCCGGATCGCCTTGCGGTATCCCTCGGGCCTGGCCATCCCGAAATTATGCTTGAGCCGCGACGCGGTGTCGTCGCCCTTCTCGTGGCCGATGATCATCACCCGCCGACCATCGATGCAGGCCAATCCGCCGACGATCGCCGGGTCGTCACCGAACGCCCGGTCGCCGGCCAAGGGCATGAAATCATCGGCTATCCCGGCGACATAATTGTTGAAATGCGGCCGTTCGGGGTGCCGCGCGACCTGCGACTTCTGCCATGGAGTCAGCCGCGAATAGGTATCGCGGAGCAGCTTGGCCGACTTCG
>JBPCQE010000087.1:0-2783 GCA_050998435.1 Sphingomicrobium sp.
GTGGTCGGCGGGCTCGCCAAGCAATTGCGCTCCGACCTCGATCGCAAGCTTGGCCGCTACAGCGTGGATTTACCTGTCTTTCCAGATAGTTGACCCCATCTGCGAATTTGTTGCGGGTCCGACCAAAAAAAGTTGTGGGCAACCGGAACCGCGAGCAAGGCGAGCCGTTATTGCCAGAGGATAGTGACCTTTTGCCCCCCCGCTCTCGCTATCCGCTTAAATGGGCCCGGAACCGCCAACCCTCCCCCCCCCCGGTGGCGCTTCCGGGCCCTCATTTGTCCGGGGCTCCCCTTCCTTCGAAGCTAGCCCTTCCTTCGACGCTAGACGAGCGGCGCGCCGGCCCCGGCGCCAGTGGGTCAGGCGGATCGCCAGGATCGCAAATTCGTACAGCGCGTAGAGCGGCACCGCGAGCATCAGCTGCGACACCGCATCGGGCGGAGTGAGCACCGCGGCGATCGCCACCGCCCCGACAATCGCGTAGCGGCGCGACTTGGTCAGCTGCTCGCGGGTGACCAGGCCGGACCGCTCGAGGATCATCAGCAGGATCGGCAGCAGGAAAGCGACCCCGAAGCCGAACAGGAAGCGCGTGCAGAAGCTCAAATAATTGCCGATCCCGGGGAGCGCGTCGCGCTCGACCCCGCCGACGTCCCCCTGGTAGCCCAACAGGAAATGCAGCGCCCACGGCATCGCCAGATAATAAGCGAAGGCCGCCCCACCGATGAAGAACACGGGGGTCAAGAGCAGGAACGGCAGTAGCGCCATCTTCTCCTTCGCGTAGAGGCCCGGAGCGACGAACTTCCACAGCTGGATCGCGAAAAACGGGAAGCCAATCATCAGCGCGGTGAACAAGGCCACCTTCACCTCGACGAAGAACGCCTCGAACACGTCGGTGAAGATGATCTTGCCCTCTCCGGCCGCGAGCAACGGCTGGACCAGGAAGGCGAAGATGTCGGTGGCGAAATAGAGGCTCGTGAAGAACAGCACCGCGAGCACGGCGACCGACCACAGCAGCCGTCGGCGAAGCTCGGCCAGATGATCGAGCAACGGCGCCTTGCTGTCGTCGATGTCCTTCACGGCAGCGGCCGGTCGGCGGGCGGGGTCGGGTCGTCGTCGGGCGCGGCAGGCGCCTCGAGCGGGAGAAGCGGCTCCTCGGGCCTGTCGAGATAGGCTTGAGCCTCGGCCGCCGGGCCAAGCTCGACCATCGGATGCTCGCTCATGATGCGATCATTCTCCTCGCGCCACTTGCGGTCCATCTCCTCGAGCTCGGCCTCGCGGATGACGGCCTCGATGCCGGCGTTGAAGTGGCGCGCCATGCCGCGGATCTTGCCGATCCAGCGGCCGACGGAACGCATCGCCGCCGGCAGCTCCTTGGGACCGATGAACAGCAGCGCCGCGATCGCGACGATGATCAATTCGATGGAATCGACGCCGAACATCAGCCGGTCGTCCTTGCGCTGGGATTATTCGCGGTTCGTCTCGTCGCCGGATGGCTGCGAGGGCGGCACCGGGTCGGGCGTGCGGCGCGGAGTGACGTCGATCGGCTCGCGATCAGACTGCGGCGGCAGCGAGCGCGGGTCGCTCCGCTGATCGGTGGTGCGGTCGGCCGGCTTGTCTTCCTCCGACAGGCCCTGCTTGAAGTTCTTCAGGCCCTTGGCGACATCGCTCATCATCGCCGAGAAGCGGTTGCCGCCGAACAGCAGCAGGATGACGACTCCGAGGATGATCCAGTGGATCAGGCTGAAACTGCCCATTTGCTCACTTTCGAAAAAGGCTTGGCGCCCTCTTAGTCTTCCTCGCCTTCGCTTTCCAGTTGCAGTTGGAAGCTGCCTTCGTCGATCGGATCGAGCAGGCCAGCCGCCTTCAAGTCGTCGATCCCCGGCAGGTCGCGCCGCGAGCCGAGACCGAAATGCGACAGGAAATCGACGGTGGTCGCGTAGAGCAACGGCCGGCCCGGCCCTTCGCGGCGCCCGGCGGGGCGCACCCAGCCGGCGTCCATCAGCACGTCGATCGTGCCCTTGGAGATCTGGACCCCGCGGATCGCCTCGATCTCGGCCCGGCTGACCGGCTCGTGGTAGGCGATGATGGCCAAAGTCTCGGTCGCCGCCCGCGACAGCCGCCGCGGCTCCTCGCGAGTTCGGCGCAAGAGGTGCGCGAGGTCGGGCGCGGTCTGGAAATGCCATCGCCCGCCGCGCTCGACCAGATCGATCCCGCGGCCGGCATAATGCTCCGCGAGCCTCGCCAGCGCCGCGGCGACGTCGCCCCCGCCGGCATAGTCGCCGATTTCGTCGGGGCTGAGCGGGTTGGCGGACGCGAACAGGGTCGCTTCCACCGCCCGAGTAAACTCATCCAGACCGAACTCGTCCATCAGGCGCTCTTCACCAGCAGCGGCGCGAACGCCTCATCCTGCGCCAGCTCGATTCGTCCCAGCCGCGCCAGCTCGAGCGCGGCAAGGAAGCTCGAGGCCAGCGCCGAGCGGCGGAACTGCGGGTCGTCGGTCTGCGGCAGGAACGCTTCGAGCAGGGTCCAGTCGAGCTTGGTCCCGAGCATCCGCCCGACCCGCTCGAGCGCTTCTTCCAAAGTCATCACCGACCGCGGGTGGACGACGTGCAGCGGCGGAGTCGAGCGCGCCTTGACCGTCCCGTACGCCGCGAACAGATCGAACGGCCGCGCCTGCCAGGCCGACTTGCGAACCAGGCGCAGGCCTTCGGGAGCGCCGCGGACGAACACGTCGCGGCCGATGCGGTCGCGGCCCATCAGCCGCGCCCCGGCCTCGCGCATCGCGT
>JBPCQE010000110.1:0-8372 GCA_050998435.1 Sphingomicrobium sp.
CGCAATTGTCCTCAGCGATCCAGCGGGGGATTTCGAGGCCGAGGTCTTTGGGATGGCCCCAGCGCCGGCGATAGGCGTCGAGCTCGAGGATCCGGCCGGCGCTCTCGACTTCGTTCCAGAAATCACCGGCGGTCTCGAGGTCGCCAGCCGGCGGGTTTCGGCCCGGCCAGTTCCACGATGCGGCAGCGGTGATTGCCCCGGCTGAATCCTTGACCAGCAACAGCCCGCCGGGTGCATCGACGATGTCGGCGAACGCCTTGATCACTCGCTCGGCGAGCGGCGGCGCATCGGTCCCCGAACGGCCCAGCGTATCGGTGAAGCGCAGCCATTCGGTGCGGTAGTCGTAGCGGTGCTCGAAGAGATGCTTGGCAAGCTTGACCTTCGCCCAGCTGCGCGCGCTGGGGCTCGGCAGAAGCACCATCGCGCCGACCGTCATGACGGCGAGCAGAGCAACCAGCAGATTGCCCGACCAGTCCCAGCCCGAGCCGCGGAGCGCGGTCGCAAGGACGGTCATCACCGCGAAATAGGCGCAGATCGCGAGCAGCGAGAGCGATTGGAAGGTCGCCGCTCGGGACAGCCGGATTCGCCACCCGTCTTCTTGCTTGGCGGCGAGCGCGAACAGAGGCCCGGTCAGGGTCACCGCAACTCCGCGCCAGTCGAGCAGCCCGGACGCCGTCGCCAGGTCGAGGTAGAGGATCGTGTAGAGGTTGAGGTCGTAAATCCAGATCAGCGTCAGGCCGAGCATGATGAAGCGGATGGTCGGCCGGCTCGCCGGAGCGGCCTGGCCGTAGAAGTTATGGACCAGGACCAACGAGCCGGCGGCCGCGGTGATCCGCAACAAAGTCGCGGTCTGCAGCAGAGCCCCGCTGTGAACGAACAGCGACAGCGTGTCGGCGACCAGCTGCAGCCCGAACACGGCGGACACGGCACCATAGACCAGCCTCACTCCGTGCTGGCGGTCGCCGCTGGTCGCCGACAGGCTGTAGAGCAGCGAAATCCACAACAGGTTGCGGGCGGTCTCGGCGTAGGCGACCAGCAGGTCGCCGGCATTGATTGCCGACAGCCACGCCCAGCAGCCGGTCATCGCGAATGCCCCGAGGAGCAGCCGGTGCCCCGGCTGGGTGGCGCCGGCGCCGACGCGCCAGATGAGCAGCGCGACGAACATCGCCGTCGCGAGAGCGTAGCTCCAGAACGGAATCAGCGCCTGCACGGCGGCCCGACTGTCAACTGGTCCGACATGGGCGCCAGTGTCGCTAAACTTTACAAAGAAATGTTGAACGCTTCCGGAAACGGCGCTTTTCCACCATTGGAGGCGAGGAGGTGCGCGGATGGAAAAGCGGCGGATCGGCAACAGCTCGTTGGAGATCGCGCCGCTGGCACTCGGCGGCAACGTGTTCGGCTGGACCGCCGACGAGCCGGCGAGCTTCGCCATCCTCGACGAATTCGTCGCTTCCGGCGGCAGCATGATCGACACCGCCGACGTCTATTCGGCGTGGGCGCCCGGCCATTCGGGAGGCGAAAGCGAGACGGTCATCGGCCGTTGGCTCAAGCGCAGCGGCAAGCGCGACAAGGTGGTGATCGCGACCAAGGTCGGGATGATGGCCGGACTCGCGCCGGACACGATTGCCGCGGCCTGCGACTCGTCGCTGGAGCGACTCGGAGTCGACTGCATCGACCTTTATTACCAGCACAAGGACGACGAAGCAGTGCCGCTCGCCGACAGCCTCGGCGCGTTCGAGGATCTCCGGCGCGCCGGCAAAATCCGGGCGGCCGGCCTGTCGAATTTTTCAGCTCCGCGGATCGAGGAAGCGATGCGCATTGCCGAGGCCGAAAGGCTCAAACGTCCTTGCGCGCTGCAACCCTGGTACAATCTCGTCGAGCGCGAAAAGCTCGAAGGTCCGCTGCGCGATGCCGCTTTGTCCCACGGCCTCGGGATTCTGCCTTTCTACAGCCTCGCCAACGGCTTCCTGACCGGCAAATACCGATCGCGCGACGACATCGGCAAATCGGTCCGCGGGACTCGTAATATGGAATATCTGGAAGGCCGGGGGCTGCGCGTGCTCGCCGCGCTCGACGAGGTCGCGGCGGAAACCGGCGCTGCGCTGGCAACGGTCGCGCTCGCCTGGACGATGGCGCAGCCGGGGATCACGGCGCCGATCGCCAGCGCGACCAGTCTCGACCAACTGCGCGAGATGGTCGCGTCGCTGACCGTCGAGCTGACGACCGCCCAGATCGAGCGGCTCAACGCGGCGAGCGCTAGCCTTTCTTGAGGATGTCGAGCGCGGCCAGCGTCAACGCCTCGGTCGCGGTCGCGATCACCGTGTCGGCTTCGGGCGCCCAGAACGGGCTGTGCAGCGACGGCAGCTTCTGGGAGTCGCCGCCGGCGGCTTTCCATTTCGCCGTGGGGGTTCCGCCGACCCAGAAGATCAGGCTTTCGATGGAGTTGTCGGCTAGCCAGAAGCGGCTGAAATCCTCTCCGCCCATCACCGCCGGGGTCTTGAGCGCGCGCTGCGGCCCGAAATGCTGGGTGAACAGCTCGAGCGCGCGGTTCGAAAGCTTCTCGGTGTTGAAGGTGGCGGGCGTGTACATTTCCTCGCGGATGGTGACCACCGGCATCCGGTCCTCGGGCATCCCGGCCGCGATCGCTTCGCCTCGGGCGATGCGCTTGATTCCGTCGAGCAGCAGCTTGCGGACCTCGGGCGTGTAGCTTCGCACCGTCAGCTGGAGCCTGGCCTCGTCCGAGATGATG
Organism: Sphingomicrobium sp.; assembly: GCA_050998435.1. Lineage (GTDB taxonomy): Bacteria > Pseudomonadota > Alphaproteobacteria > Sphingomonadales > Sphingomonadaceae > Sphingomicrobium. Next base: position 2,750 of record JBPCQE010000110.1, read on the forward strand.
TTGTGCTTGGCGCCGGCCTGGAAGCTGCCGACCGTGACCACCGCCGGATTGGCGGGGTCGTTCTCGCGGCTGACCAGGGTCTGGAGGGTGGTGACGATCCGCGAGGCGAGGACGATCGGGTCCCGGGTCGTGTGCGGATAGGCGCCGTGCCCGCCGACACCCTTGACGCTGATGTCGACGCTGTCGACGTTGGCGAGCGCGTAGCCGGGAGTCAATCCGATGGCTCCGGCTGGAAACGCCGCGGCATCGTGAAAGGCGAGCACGTGGCTGGGCCTGGGGAAGCGGGTGTAGAGGCCGTCGTCGAGCATCGCCTTGGCGCCCTCGCCGGTCTCCTCTCCCGGCTGGAGGATCATCACCAGCGTTCCCGACCATTGGTCCTTCATCGCCGCCAGGCGCCGCGCGGTGCCGATGAACGCGCTCATGTGGGTATCGTGGCCGCACGCGTGCATCACCCCTGTCTCGACTCCCGAGCGGGCGACGGCGCGCACTTTCGAGGCGAACGGAAGCCCGGTTTGCTCGACGACCGGAAGCCCGTCCATGTCGGCGCGCAGCATCAGCACCGGCCCCGGGCCGTTTTTCATCACCGCGACGACCCCCGTCTTGCCGACCTTTTCAGTGACCGTGAAACCGAGCTTCTTAAGCTCGGGCGCGAGCTTGGCCGGGGTTCGCGTTTCCTGCATCGACAGCTCGGGGTTGGCGTGCAGGTCGCGATAGATCGCCATCAGCGACGGCATGTCGGCCTTGATCGCGTCGGATAAAGTGGCGGCGATGGACGAGGTGGGGAGGGTCATGGCGGCAAGGGCTAGAATCAGTTTCCGGTTCATCAACGCATGTCCTGGCTGTTTGGAACGAGCTCCATCACATCAATCTGCGATTCGAAATGCGGCCGCGGCATCAGCATTCGCCAGCGGTTCGGGCCGATCCGCTCGACGAAGCCGGCGATGTCGCGCTCCTTGTCCCGGCCATATTGCATCGCCCGTCGCTCGTCGCCAAGCACCAGCGTGCCGAGGAGCACCTGGCGCATTGCGTCGCCGGGGAAGATCAGCCCGACATGGCGCTGCGAGCCGGTCAGCTTGGCGAACCCCTGCAGGTCGCGCTCCTGGCGGATGCGGCATGCGAACGCGGGATAGGCGACATAATCGAGCAGCCCGGGCGACTTGGCGCCGAGCTTGATCACCCGGCAGCGGTAAGCGCCGTTGGGGATCGGTCCGCCGCCGACCGCCGAGTCGGGATCGAGCAGCGGGCCTTCGCGGGCGATCGCCTCCGAGTGACCGGACGCCCGCGCGGCTTTCAGGCCGGCGACGAACGCGTCGCGCCAGCCGCGCAGCCGCTCGCGGTCGTCGGCCGTCGCGACCGCCCGCCAGTCGCGGGTCGGAGCGTTGATGACGGAGCCGCTCGGCTGAATCGCCGAACATGCGGCAAGGCAGAGGCTGAGGGCCAAAGTTGCGAATGCTCTGGTCATGGTTGCGTGCAGCCTATTGCGCGGTCCAGCCGCCGTCCATGCTGAGATTGGCGCCGGTGATGGAGGCGGCCTCGTCGCGGCACAGGAACACCGCCAGCGCGGCCACCTCCTCGGGGGTGACGAAGCGCTTGGTCGGCTGGGCGGCAAGCAGCACGTCGTTCATCACCTGCTCGCGGTTCAGGCCCCGCGCCTTCATCGTGTCGGGAATCTGGTTCTCGACCAGCGTCGTCCACACGTAGCCGGGCGAAATGCAGTTGACGGTGACCCCGTCGCGCGCGGCTTCCAGGGCGACCGCCTTGGTGAAGCCGGCGATGCCGTGCTTGGCGGCGACATAGGCGGACTTGTTGGGGCTTGCGACGAGGCTGTGCGCGGAAGCCGTATTGATGATCCGGCCCCATTTCTTGTCGCGCATCGCCGGAAGCGCCAGCCGAACCGTGTGGAATGCGGCCGACAGATTGATGGCGATAATCGCATCCCATTTGTCCGGCGGGAAGCTCTCGACCGGGGAGACGTGCTGGATTCCGGCATTGTTGACCAGCACGTCGGGCGGACCAAGCTCGGCCGAGCAGCGGCCGATCATCGCCTCGATCGCCGCAGGGTCGGACAGGTCGGCACCGTCGTGCAGCGCTCCAAGTTCGGAACGCAACCGCTCGATCTCGCCCGGATCGCCGAACCCGTTGAGCATCACCGCGGCGCCTTCCGCCGCCAATGCGCGGGCGATCGCCAGGCCGATGCCCGAGGTCGATCCCGTGACCAGCGCCACCTTGCCGTCGAGAATCATGCTCTCCATCCACCCCGCTCCTTGCTTCCTGAGGCGCCATTTGCAACCGCTGTGGCCCTTCGGGCATTGGAAGGCTCAACAGGAGGATGGCTCATGCGGCTCGGCGACGAAGATCCCAGTGGCAACTTCATCGACCGGACCGGGCGGGGCGGCATGGGCTTTGGCGGCGGCGGCGGCAATCTGCTCGGCTGCCTGCTGCCGTTGGTCGCAAGCAAATTCGGAATCGTCGGAGTGCTCGTCCTGCTGCTCGGCTACTGTGCTCTGACCAGCCTCGGCGGCGGCGGCGGGCTGCTGCCGGGAGGCGGGACCAGCACGACCGCGCCGTCGGGACAGTCGACTCTCGAACCCAACACCCGCGACCTGTTGGCGCGCGTGCTGGGCTCGACCGAACGTCGCTGGAGCGAGGTCTTCACTCGTGCCGGCGCCACTTATCAGCCGGCCAAGATGATCGCTTACTCGAACAACGACCAATCGGGCTGCGGCGCGGCGCAGGCGGCGATGGGCCCGTTCTACTGCCCGACCGACCAGAGCATCTACCTCGACCCGCAATTCTTCAGCGAATTGTCGAAGCGCTTCGGCGCGCCGGGCGATTTCGCGATGGCCTATGTGATCGCGCATGAGGTCGGCCACCACGTCCAGAACCTGCAGGGCACGCTCGACAAGGCGCAGCAGTCCCAGGCGCGGTCCGGCCGCACCGAGGGCAACCAGATCCAGGTCGCGGTCGAGCTGCAGGCCGACTGCTACGCGGGCGTATGGGCGGCGCGCGACCAGAACTTGCTGGAGCCCGGCGACATCGAGGAAGGCATGCGCGCCGCCGAGGCGATCGGCGACGACACGCTGCAAAAGCAGATGCAGGGCCGGGTTGTCCCCGAGAGCTTCACCCATGGCACCGCCGCCCAGCGCCAGGCGGCGCTCCGGCGCGGACTGGAAACCGGCGACCCGGCCGCCTGCAAGTTTTAGGAAAGGACCCTCACCCCAACCCTCTCCCGCGCGCGGGAGAGGGATGGACCCGCGAAGCGGGAGGGTGAGGGTTCTTTAGACCCTAACCAGCATCTTGCCGGTGTTGGCCCCTTCGAACAGGCCGAGGAAGGCTTCGGGCATGCGCTCGAGCCCTTCGAGCACGGTGTCGCGCGGCTTGACCTGGCCTCCGGCGATCCACCCGCCCATGTCGCGGTAGAACTCGCCCAGCCGCGGCAAATAATCGGTATAGATGAATCCCTGTAGCCGGATGCGCATGGCGATGGTCCGCATGATGTAGCGCAGGCTTGCCGGCTGGCCGCTGTTGTAGGAGTCGATCATTCCGCAGATGGCGAAGCGGGCGTCGCGGCGGGCGACGGCCAGAGCGGCGTCGAGATGGTCGCCGCCGACATTGTCGAAATAGATGTCGATTCCGTCCGGCGCGGCCGCCGCCAGCGACTTGACCAGCGGCCCGGCGGTGTAGTCGACCGCCGCGTCGGCGCCGAGCGAGCGGACGAAGTCGCATTTGGCGGGGCCGCGCGCCGAACCGATCACCGTCATGTTGCTCGCCTTGGCGATCTGGACGACGGCCGAGCCGACCGCCCCCGCGGCGGCCGAGACGAAGACGATGTCGCCTGCCTTGGCCGAGGCGGCGTCGAGCAGCCCGAAGTAAGCGGTTCCGCCGGTCAGCCCGAGGTTGCCGAGGAACGCCTGCGGCTCGACCCCGAGGTCCGGGAGCTTGGTCGCGGCGGCGGCGGGCAGCACCGCTTCGTCGCGCCAGCCGGCCATGTGCACGACGAAGTCTCCGGGCTGCAGCCCGGCAGCGGTGGATTCAACTACTTCGCCGACCGCTCCGCCTTCCATCGGAGCGTCGATCGCGAACGGCGGAACATAGCTTTTCACGTCGTTCATCCGGCCGCGCATGTAGGGGTCGACCGACAGCCAGCGGTTGGCGACGCGCACCATTCCGTCCTCGAGCGGCGGCAGCTCGATCGGCTTGTATTCAAAATTGTCGGCAGTCGGGAGGCCGTTGGGGCGGCTCTTCAAGTGCCAGGCGCTGGGCATTGCGATTTTCCTCTCGCCGCACCCGTAGACCCGCCGGAGCCCGCAAAAAAGGCCCGGCCGCGAGGGGAGCGCGACCGGGCCTGGACGGCCCCCCGGAAGGGCTATCGGCTAGCGCCGGCAGCTACGGCAGGAAAAACGAACGGTCGACTGCGCACGTTCCGGTTTTGGAACGCCGGCGCAGGGACTTAGTGATGGACAGAAGGGCCGCTGCGGCGAGCGATTGCAAGGGGGCAAAAGCGCCGCTATCTGAGCCGCCTGCCGGAGCCCGATCCCATCGGGCTCAAACTTTGCCGTAGAGGGCCCGATCCCATCGGGCTCAAACGATCGGCTGGGGCGCGGGGCTGTAGCTCAGATGGGAGAGCGCTGCAATCGCACTGCAGAGGTCAGGGGTTCGATTCCCCTCAGCTCCACCAGCCATTTCAGCCACTTAGGGGGTGTCGGCGCCGGCTTCCCGTAAAAGTCCCAGAAAAGGGGGTCTAGAATCGGTCCGGCCGGCGTGATCGCCTACGCAGCGAGCAGGTGGCTGGCGATCGACACTAGACTAATCCGCCCGCAGCGCCGCCAATAGCGCCGAGAGCACCGCTTGAGGCAGGAACAATCAAAAGTTCGAGCGCCCTACTGGACTGACGCGCTCGCCAGCCATAGCATTGGCCATCAGGGGGAAGTCCTATGGGGTGCAACTCGCGCGTGCTTTGTGCGGGTGCCGTGGCGCTGGTTATCGGAATCTCGGGCGGTTGCTCCGATTCTGACGACAACGCGATGGAACTGATAAAATGGAGCCAGCGCAACCCGCCAGTGTCGGACGCCACATGGCGCGGCGTGGGAAGGTTAGCCTGCAAGCCCACTAAGTTGGACGTGTGCAACAATGAAGCGTGCCGATCGATCGATGTGCCCGCAAATCCGCCAATCAATGTGAGTTGGCGTCCAAGCGACGGACATTTCGAGCGCTGCGATAAGCAGGGCTGCGACACATATCGGCCGCAGGTTTCCTACTCCGGCTCATTCGCCAACATTGTGGCGCCAGAGAACGCGATGATTTTTCGCCTCACAGCTAGCGGCGAGTATCGCGAGCTACTTAATCTTGCGACGGACACGTATGTCTATCGAGGTCATTGCGTAAGAGAATGAGGTGGCAATCAGGGGGCAATTATGGCGTTGAATTTCATCCTTGGGACGGTCAGGGGAAAAATAGCGAATAGCTATCAAACATTGTTCAGCGGCCGAATTGCCCGAACGACATTCGTGATCCGCTTCGCCATTTTAGCAGCTGCGATTTTCCTGCTGGCGGCCCCGCACAATACGTTCCTAGCACCATCGTCGAGGCTGCTTAAAGACGCTTACCTTGCCCTCTTCCTAGG
>JBPCQE010000122.1:0-6595 GCA_050998435.1 Sphingomicrobium sp.
AGCGTCCCCGGCTGCCCCAATTGGAGCGTTCCGGCCCAGCCCAATCACCAGAACCGCACGATGTCGACTTTCGGTTGCGCGGTGAACTCCAACCTCGCCGCGATGGTCGCCAACCCGCAGGACCTGGTCCACGGGCGCGAAGGCAGCGGCGTCGGCGACTCCCTGACTGCTTCTAAAGCGATCGGTTCGTACCGCAAGGCGGAGCCGACCGGCACCAAGGGCCTCCAGGACATCAGCACAAAGAAGGACGACTAGGCGATGAACGCTCCGTTCCAGGCACGCGCTGGTCTGCGCGATCCATTCACGGCTTTCGTCTGCGACGATGCCACCGCCGACATGCTCCGGCCGGTCGCGGTCGAGCACGGCTGGTCGCCGGAGAAGGTCAACAAGGGCGGACTGCGCAACGCGGTGCAGTCGCTGTCGATCTCGGCAAGCCCGAACATCCTGTTCGTGGACCTGGCGGAATCGGCTGATCCCTTGAACGACATCAACGCGCTGGCGGAAGTCTGCGAACCGGGCACGATCGTCATCGCAACCGGGCAGGTCAACGATGTCCGCCTCTACCGCGACCTCGTCGCGAGCGGCATCCACGACTATCTTCTCAAGCCGTTCACGGTCGATCAGCTGCGCGACACCTTCGCTCATGCGCAGCAGATCATCTCGGGTCCACGCGGCGAGTCCCAGGCCGACAAGCCGCACGTGATGACCGCCGTGGTCGGCGTTCGCGGCGGCGTCGGCGCATCGACCATCGCGACCTCGCTGGCCTGGCTGCTCGGCGAGCGCGCTCACCGTTCGACCGCGCTGCTCGACCTCGACATCCATTTCGGGACCGGCGCACTGGCGCTCGACCTCGAGCCTGGTCGCGGCCTGACCGACGCGATCGAGAATCCGAGCCGGATCGACGGGCTGTTCATCGAGCGGGCGATGGTCCGCGCCAATGAGCGGCTGTCGGTGCTGTCGGCGGAAGCTCCGATCCACCAGCCTCTGGCCACCGACGGAACCGCGTTCTTCCAGCTTCAGGAGGAAATGCGCAACGCCTTCGAATCGACCGTCATCGACCTGCCGCGCCACATGCTGATCCAGTATCCGCACATGGTCCATGACGCGCATGTCGCGGTCGTGGTCTCGGAGCTGACTCTGGCGGCGACCCGCGACACCATCCGGATCCTCGCCTGGCTGAAATCGAACGCCCCGCAGACCAAGGTCATCGTCGTTGCCAACGGCGTGCCTTCGGGCGGAGCGCTGGAGATCAGCCGCAAGGACTTCGAGCAGTCGATCGAGCGGCCGGTGGACATCGTCTTCCCGAGCGACGGCAAGCTGGCCGCGCAATCCGCCAAGCTCGGCAAGCCGATGGCGGAAGTCGCGGGTGGCAAGATGGCCGCGCCGTTCAACACGCTCGCCAACATGGTCCTCAGCCATGCGACCGAGGAAGGCGCCGGCGGCGATTCAAAAGCGATGGTCGGCGCCAAGTCGCTGGTCGACAATCTGAAGTCGATGCTGGCCAAGCCCAAAGCGAAGGCCGCCTAGGCGAACGGCGGCAAGTTGGGGGCAACCCTGGCGCTGCCGCTTCGAAGGGACTGATGAATGTTCTATACGGTGATCCTGTTCGTCGTGGCCGCAGCAGCCCTGCTGCTGATCGCCAAGGCGTATCGCGGCCCCTCGGCCTCGAAGACGCTGAAGCGGCGCGTCGAGATGATCCGGGAGCGCCACGGCGATGTCATCGCCGGGCACGCACAGGCGCAGATCCGAAAGCTGTTCGCGCAGCGCGCGACGCGCATCGAAGGCCTCGCATCGACCCTGATCCCGAAGCCGGCGCTGCTTCGCCGCCGGCTGGAGATGACCGGCAAGGACATCACCCTCGCCAAATACGGGCTGATCTCGCTCGGCATCGGAATTTTTATCGCCGCCGCACTGATGATGCGCGGAGCGCCGATCCTGCTGGCGTTATTCGCCGGCCTGTTCTTCGGCCTCGGGGGCCCGTATTTCATCGTCGGCAAGCTGATCAAGCGGCGCATCAACAAGTTCAATTCGAACTTTCCCGATGCGATCGAACTGATGGTCCGCGGCCTGCGCTCGGGCCTGCCGATCACCGAGACCCTGGGGATCGTCGCCAATGAAATCTCGGGGCCGGTCGGACTCGAGTTCCGGGCCGTCGCCGACAAGATGAAGATCGGCCGCACCATGGAGGTCGCGCTCCAGGAAACCGCCGACCGCCTCGGCACTGCCGAGTTCCAGTTCTTCGTTATCACCCTGGCGATCCAGCGTGAGACCGGCGGCAACCTCGCCGAGACTCTTTCGAACCTTGCCGACGTGCTTCGCAAGCGCGCGCAGATGAAGCTCAAGATCCGCGCGATGAGCGCCGAGTCCAAGGCCTCGGCATACATCGTCGGCTCGCTGCCTTTCGTGGTGTTCACCCTCGTGTGGTTCATGAACCCGGAATACATGAGCGGTTTTTTCACCGACGATCGGCTGATTATCGCCGGCTTTGGCGGAATGGTGTGGATGGCCATCGGTGGATTCATCATGGCCAAGATGGTCAACTTCGAGATCTAGACGGGAAACGATAGCAATGCAGGCGGCAGGCCCCACCCTTCTCGGTTTCGACGTCATCTGGATCGCGACGATGCTCAGCGCCGTCGCGACCTTCGCCGTGCTGATCGCACTCTATGCGGCGACCACCGTTCGCGACCCGATGGCGCGCCGAATCAAGTCGCTTAACGACCGCCGCGAGCAGTTGAAGGCCGGCATCGTCGCCTCGACCAACAAGCGCAAGAAGCTCACCAACCGCAACGAGGCCGCGGACCGCGTTCGATCGATCTTGACCAGCTTCAAGATGATCCAGGACGACCAGCTCAAGAAGACTCAGCTCAAGCTGATGCAGGCCGGCATCCGCACCAAGGACCTTGCCTTTTTCATCATCTTCGCGCGCTTCGTGCTTCCGGTCGTGCTCGGGGTCACCGCCGTCCTGATGCTCTACGTCCTCGACTATTTCCCGGAATGGTCGTGGTGGCGGCGCTACGCGACCGTCGCCGCGACCCTGGTCGGAGCGTACAAGGCGCCCGACATCTGGCTCAAGAACAAGGTCACCAAGCGCAGCCACGCGGTGCGCAAGGGCCTCCCCGACGCGCTTGACCTGCTGGTCATCTGCGCCGAGGCCGGGCTCACCGTCGACGCCGCCTTCGCCCGAGTCGCCAAGGAGCTGGGCAAGGCCTATCCGGAGCTCGGCGACGAGTTCGGGCTGACCGCGATCGAGCTGGGCTTCCTCAACGAGCGCCGCAATGCCTTCGAGAACCTCGCCAACCGGGTCGACCTCGAGGCTGTCCGCGGAGTCGTCACGACCATGATCCAGACGGAGAAATACGGCACTCCGCTCGCCTCGGCGCTGCGCGTGCTGTCGGCCGAGTTCCGCAACGAACGCATGATGCGCGCCGAGGAAAAGGCCGCGCGCCTGCCGGCGATCATGACCATTCCGCTGATCCTGTTCATCCTGCCGACGCTGTTCATCGTCATCCTCGGCCCGGCCGCCTGCTCGATCAGCGACAATTTGCTCAACGCCTGATTTCGCGAGAATTGGAACGGTAGCGCCGCCTTGAGCGCTGTATCCCCGCGTCGTTGAACATGGGGAGCGGTAAGGATGATCGGTTTCACTTCGGACCAGTGGGTCATTGTCGCGCTGATCTTCATCCTCGGGCTGCTGGTCGGCGCCTTCCTGACCGCCGGCGGGCGGCGCAAATGGAAGACCCGCTACCGCGAGGAATCGGCGCGCCGCGAGGCGATCGAGCATGAGCTTCGCGACGACCGCTCGCGGTGGGAAACGCGCGAAAAGGAATGGCGCGACCAGGATTCGCTGCGCACCTCCGCGGACCGCGACCGCACCGCCCCGACCTCCAGGGACATCGACGGCGACGGGGTTCGCGACGAAGCCGACCGCCGCCCCACCGACGACCGCAAGGCCTAGCCTTCGATCTTCGCGAAATCGGCGACCCGGTGAACGGCGTCGCGGAAGCGCAGCAGCAGGTTGAGCCGCCGCTCGCGCGCCGCCGGGTCGGGATCGTTGACCGTCACATGGTCGAAGAATTCGTCGATCGGTTTGCGCAGCCGAGCCAGCGCCGCCATCGCGCGGGTGAAATCCTCGGCCTCGACCGCCGCCGTGGCTTCGGGCTCGGCGACATCCAGCGCCGCGACCAGCGCCTGCTCCTGAGCCTCTAATTTGTCATTCCCGCGAACGCGGGAATCCCGCTTCTCGCCCTCCCATTTCTCTTTCTTCAGGATGTTCGACGTCCGCTTGTACCCCGCCAGCAGGTCCCTGCCCTCGTCTGTCTCGATAAAGCCCTGCAGTGAATTTGCGCGATCCCGTAAGCTGTTGAAATCGTTGACGTGACTACCGAAACTCGCATTGACGAAGTCGTGGCGTTTACCTTCCAATTTGAGCGTTGATATCAACCGCATTCCGAAAAACAATGCAATCGAACGAGACATCAGTAGGCCCGCCACAGCGGCGTCATTCGAGATAACGTCTTTTCCCCAAAAGCTAACAAAGCTCCGGTCTTCATCGTTCAAACTGTCGAATTTGACCGGCCTGATTGGGTGTCGGTGAGCTGCCTCAATAATTGTTTGCGCAACGGGCATCCTGGCAAGAGTGACTTCAAGAATACGTAGAATGCCAATCGCTGCGCGACGCAAAGCGTATGGATCTTTCGAGCCGGTAGGCGTTTCTTCGATGGCGAAAAAGCCTGCAATGGTATCGAGTTTGTCCGCCAGCGAAACGGCCACTGTGACTGGCGCGGTCGGCACTTCGTCGCCCTGCCCCACCGGCTTGTAGTGGTCACGGATCGCGTCGGCGATAGCGGCCGGCTCACCTTGCGCTCGTGCCAAGTGGCCGCCGATCACGCCCTGCAGCTCGGGGAACTCGCCGACCATTCCGGTGACCAGGTCTGCTTTCGCCAACCGCGCAGCACGGTCGACCTGGTCACCGTCCGCGCCTTTGACGATCCTCTCCTCGACCAGCCACCGAGCGAGTTTCGCCACCCGCTCGACCTTGTCGGCGACGGTGCCGAGCTTCTCATGGAAGATGATGCCGTCGAGCTTCTTTGCCTGCTCCTCCAGCGGCACCTTCAAATCCTGCTCCCAGAAGAAGCGCGCGTCGGCGAGGCGGGCGGCGAGCACCCGGCGGTTGCCCTCGACGATCGCCTCGCCGCCGTCGCTGGCGTCGATATTGGCGATGCACACGAATGCCGGGGCCAATCCTCCCCGGGACGCGGGCACGACCCCCCCTCCCCCAGCTTCGCTGGTCCCCCTCCCCGGTTCGGGGAGGATGCAGGCGAAATATTTCTGGTTGGTGCGCATGGTGAGGACGATCACCTCGCGCGGGACGTCGAGGTAGTCGGAGTCGAAGCGGCCGATGAGCGGCACCGGCCATTCGGTCAGCCCCGCATTCTCGACCACCAGCCCTTCGTCGGCGAGCAATTTCAGTCCGGCATCGGCGGCGGCTTTCTCCGCCCCGTCGCGGATCAGCCGCTCGCGCTCGTCCTGGTCGACGATCACGTGGCAGGCGCGCAATTTCTCGGCATAATCGCCCGCGCCGCCGATGGTGATCGCGCCGGGATGGTGGAAGCGGTGGCCGAACGTGGTCGCGCCGCTGGCGACTCCGCCGATCTCGAACGGAACGATCTCCTCGCCCAGCAGCGCGACGATGCCGTGCAGCGGCCGCACCCAGCGCGTGTCGCCGCCGCCCCAGCGCATCGACTTGGGCCACGGGAAATCGGCCAGGATCCGCATCAGCGCGTCGCCGATCACCGTAACGGCCGGACGCCCGGGCCGATCGATGACCGCGAACAGCACCCCGTCGCGGTCTTCGAGCTGCTCGCGCGCGAGGCCGGTCTTGCGGAGAAATCCTTCCAGCGCCTGCGCCGGCGCCGAGGTCTTGGGCCCCTTGATTTCCTCGCGCGCAGCCTGAGCCTCCGCGGCGACGTCGCGGGCGATCAGGACCAGCCGCCGCGGCGTCGAATGGACATCGATCGCGCCAATCTCGAGCCCGGTTTTCCCCAGCTCCTCGGCGAACATCCTCGCCAGGTCGGCCCGCGCCCGAGCCTGCATCCGCGCCGGGATTTCCTCGGACAGCAATTCAAGCAGGAAGTCCGCCATCAGGCCGCCTGCCCCTGCGCTTCCAGCCAAGCTCCGCACGCCGCCTTGGCGAGGTCGCGGACTCGGCCGATGTAGGCCTGGCGCTCGGCGACCGAGATCACTCCGCGGGCCTGCAGCGTGTTGAACAGATGGCTGGCCTTGATCGCCTGCTCGTAGGCCGGGATCGCGAGCCTGGCGGCGAGGCAATTTTCGCACTCGGCGGCCGCATTCTTAAACAGGTCGAACAGAGTGTCGGTGTCGGCAACCTCGAAGTTCCACTCCGACATCTGCTTCTCGTTCTCGAGGAACACGTCGCCATAGCTGACGCCGTCATCGTTGAACTTCAGGTCGAACACATTGTCCTTGCCCTGGATGTACATCGCCAGCCGCTCGAGGCCGTAGGTGAGCTCGCCGGCGACCGGCCGGCACTCGAACCCGCCGACCTGCTGGAAGTAGGTGAACTGGGTGACTT
>JBPCQE010000125.1:0-14513 GCA_050998435.1 Sphingomicrobium sp.
GTTCCGGCGAACGAAGGGCCGCCACCGCGAGCTGTTCGAAGGGATCAGCGGCTATGTCGCCGAAAGCGCCGACCGGGCGCGGCTGCTGATCGGCCCGTTCAAGAGCGTCTCGGACGCCGATATATTCGTCGAGGACCTTGCCAGCGTGCGAGTCGACGCGTTTAGCTGGACCAGCCCGGCCGGCCAGATGATCAGGAAACTGCCAACCGAATGATGCTTCCCCAAGCCTTGGCCGCGCACCCAAAGCGATCGCGCGGCCGGGCCCGTCCGGAGCATGACCAGGGGCCGCGAGGCCCGCGCGACATCTTCCAGCGCGACGCCTTTTCCCGAGATCGGGACCGGATCATCCACTCGGTCGCCTTCCGCCGGCTGAGGCACAAGACGCAGGTGTTCATCGCCCCCGACGGCGACCATTTCCGGGTGCGGCTGACGCACAGCCTCGAAGTCGCCCAGATCGGCCGGACCATCGCTCGCGCGCTCGGCCTCAACGAAGATCTGACCGAAGCGCTGTGCCTCGCCCACGACCTCGGCCACCCGCCGTTCGGCCACGGCGGCGAGGATGCGCTGACCGCCGCGCTCGCCGACGCCGGCGGCTTCGACCACAACGCGCACACCCTGCGCATCGTCACCCGGCTAGAGACACCCTACGCGGACTTCGACGGGCTCAACCTCAGCTGGGAAGCGCTCGAGGGCCTGGCCAAGCACAACGGTCCGGTGACCGACCCGAACTGGGCGATGGCCGAGGCCAATGCCGAGTTCGACCTGGAGCTCGGCAGCTGGCCGGGCCTCGAGGCGCAGGTCGCGGCGATCGCCGACGACATCGCCTACGACAATCACGACATCGACGATGGCCTTCGAGCCGGGATCATCGAACTCGACGAGCTGGTCGCTCTGCCGATGTCGGCGCGGCACTGGCAAGCGATCGGCGAGCGGCACCTGGACATTGCGCCCGACCGGCGGCAGCGGGCGCTGGTCCGCGACCAGATCGGGACGATGGTCGGCGACGTGCTCGACGAGACCCGGCGGCGGGTCGCGGAGGCGGGGGTTGAAACGATCGACGAGGTGCGCGCCGCAAGCCGCCCGCTGGTCGCTTTTTCGGCCGCGCTCGCCGAGGAGGAGCGGGCATTGAAGGCGTTCCTCACCGGCCGGCTGTACAATTCCCAGCAGCTGGTGCCGGTGCGCAACGAAGCGCAGCGCGTCGTCGCCAACCTCGCCGCAGCCTTTCGAGCCGAGCCGGAGAGCTTGCCGGAGGCGTGGCGAAGCGAGGCGGGGGAGACGGCGCAGCTGCGCCGGATCGGCGACTTCATCGCCGGCATGACCGACCGCTTCGCCATCGCCCGCCACGAGGAGCTGGTCGGCCCGGTGAATTTGCCCGATCGCATCTAGCGGCCGCGAAGGCTCCTTAGCAGGCCCATCCCCAGCAGCGCCGCGGCGGTGGCCACCGAAACCGTTGCAACAAATGTGCGCATCGGCTCGCTCCAATCGGGCCACAGCAATGCGCAGGTCGCGACCATCCACAGGACCGCGACCGCGGGCAGCCAGACGCCGTAATCGCGGACTCGGAACGGGTGGACGAAATGGATCGGAGCGAAGGTCATTGCGATGAGCAGCACGACCACCACGGCGCCGATCCCGGCGCCGGGCTGGAGGACGAAAAGGTAAAAGGCGACCACGCTCCACAGAGCCGGGAAGCCGCGGAAATAACCGTCCTCGGTCTTCATGTCGGTGCGCGCGAACACGTACAGCGACGAAATCAGGATCGCGGCGGCCAGCCACGGCGCGAGGGCGGGCGGAACCAGCTCAGCGCGCCAGATGAACAGCGCCGGCACGAACACGAAGGTCAGATAGTCGATCACCAGGTCGAGCGCGTCGCCATCGATCCGCGGCAACCGCTCCTTGACCCGCGCCCAGCGCGCGAGCGAGCCATCGACCCCGTCGATGATCCCCGAAAGCGCCAGCCACGCCAGCGCCAGGGCCCAGCGCTGCTGCTCGACCGCCAGCAGTGCGAGCAGCGCCAGCACCGCCCCGCTGGCGGTGAACGCGTGGACCAGCCAGGCGGCGATCGCCGGCGGAGCGGCTTCGGCGGACTTTGTTCGGGCCATTCGTTATGAATGCTAGTGCAAGTCGGCCTGTTCCGGAAATTGGCCTTCGCTGCGGACCACGGTATGGCCGGTCGAGTGAGCGGACCGACATTGACCCCCAGTGCTTGACCCGGGCCGCAATTGCTGGCGGATCGAGCGCGCCGGCCGCGCCGCGCTGGTTGTCGATGCATGCGATTATTTTCATCACGCGCGCAACGCGATGATGGCGGCTGAGAAGCAGATCCTGCTGATCGGCTGGGACTTCGACACGCGCATCCTGCTCGACCATGAATCGAGCGACGAGGCGCCGGTGGCGCTCGGCGAATTCATCTCCTGGCTCGCCAAGCACCGGCCGCAGGTCAAGGTGCACATCCTGCGGTGGGACTGGGGCGCCCCCAAGCTGCTGGCACGGGGCACGACCCTCTTCCGGCTGATCAACTGGGCGCGAACCCCGCAAGTCAAGTTCAAGCTCGACGGCGCTCATCCGGCCGGAGCAAGCCACCACCAGAAGATCGTCGTCATCGACGACCAGCTCGCCTTTTGCGGCGGGATCGACATGACCGCGACCCGCTGGGACACGCGCGAGCACCGCGACGGCGACAAGAGGCGCAAGCGGCCGACGACCGGGCGGCATTATCGGCCGTGGCACGACGCGACGATGGCCGTCGACGGGGCAGCGGCGCAAGCGCTGGGGGAGTTGTCGCGCGAGCGGTGGAAGATCGCCGGCGGCGATCCGATCGAGGCTCCCGACGTGGACAGCGACCCGTGGCCCGACGAACTCGAGCCGCATTTCCGCGACGTCGAGGTGGCGATCGCCCGCACCCGCGGCGAGCACAAAGGCGTGCCCGAAGTGCGCGAGATCGAGGCGCTCTATCTCGACATGATCTCCCGTGCGCGGCGTTACCTCTATGCCGAGAACCAGTTCTTCGCCTCGCGCGTGGTTGCCGAGGCGATCTGCGAGCGGCTGCAGGAGGCCGATGGCCCCGAGTTCGTGATCGTCAACCCGAAGGTTGTCGAAGGGTGGATCGAAGAGGAGGTGATGAGCCCGGCGCGCGCCAAGATCCTTCAGAAGCTGTGGAAGGCGGACCGCCACAACCGGCTGAGGGTCTACACTCCGGTCACCGTCAGCGGCTGCGACATCTACGTCCATTCGAAGATTACCATCGTCGACGGCGAGCTGCTGCGAGTCGGCTCGGCCAATCTGAACAACCGCTCGATGGGCCTCGACAGCGAATGCGACCTGCTGATCGACTGCGACCGCCCGGCGAACGCCGGCGCATCGGGCCGGATCGGAGCGATCCTGTGCGACCTGCTCGCCGAGCATCTCGGTGTCGAAGCGAACGAGATCGATCGCCGGCTGGCAGATTCGGGGTCGCTGGTGCGGACGATCGAGGACTTGCGCGCCCACGGCCGAACCCTGGTCCCGCTGCACATCGAGGAGCCGAACGCGCTCGAGGCCGCGATCGCCGAGCGAGAGGCGCTCGACCCCGAGGGTCCGGGTGAATATTTCGAGCCGCTCGCCCGCCGCGGGCTGCTCCGCGGACTGCGCTTCCGGCTGCCGTTCACTAAGCGCTAGCGGGCGGGTCCCGACTGTCACGATTGTGTCATGGCCGCGTCATTCGCGCGTAGCTTTGGTCTCCTAAATCCGAGTCGTGGACGGCAATGGGCCGACCCAAAGGGGACTCAGATGAACCACTTGAAATTCACTTGCGCCGCGGCGTTGCTGGCCGCGGTCTCGATGCCCGGTATGGCCGAGGCTCGCTCGATGCGCGCGGTCGGCTCCTCGACCGTCTATCCGTTCTCCAAGGCGGTCGCCGAGCGAGTCGCCCGGGCCAACCCGAAGCTCGGGACGCCGATCATCGAATCGACCGGCACCGGGGCGGGTTTCAAGCTGTTCTGCGCCGGAGTCGGGGCGCGCTTCCCGGACGTTTCCAACGCGTCGCGGCGGATCAAGGCGTCCGAGGCGAAGCTTTGCTCGGCCAACGGGGTCAAGCAGGTCACCGAGATCCAGATCGGCGTCGACGGATTGGCCGCTGCGACCGCCAAATCGAGCGCTCTCAATTCGCTCACCCAGCGCGACATTTATCTGGCGATCGCCAAGACTCCGTTCGGCAAAGCCAACAAGGCCAAGACCTGGAAGGACGTCAACGCCAAGCTGCCGGCGATCCCGATCCGCGTCTACGGCCCGCCGACCACCAGCGGCACCCGCGATTCGCTCCACGAGCTAATCGTCACCCCGCCGTGCGAGGCCAACCCGAGCATGGCGGCGCTCAAGAAGTCCGACGAAGCCAAGTTCAAAGCGGTCTGCACCGGCATCCGCTCGGACGGCGCCTACATCGAGGCCGGCGAGAACGACAATTTGATCGTCCAGAAGCTGGCCTCCAACCCGAACACGATCGGCTTCTTCGGCTACAGCTTCCTCGAGGAGAATACGGCCCGCCTCAAGGGCATTTCGATCAACGGTGTGCAGCCCAGCTACCAGTCGATCAGCAGCTTCAAATATCCGGGCGCGCGGCCGCTCTACATCTACGTCAAGAACGCCCACGCCAAGGCGATCCCGGCGATCCGCGCCTTCGTCGCCGAATATACCAAGGAAAGCGCGATGGGGCCGAAGGGCTATCTGGTGAAGCACGGGCTGATCGCGGCGCCGGGCAACACCCGCGCCCGCAGCCAGCTTGCAGCGCGCAACCTGGTCCCGCTCAACCTCGCCAGCATCAAATAAGCGGGACCATCGCAAGTCAGTGAAATTGGGGGAGCGCCCGCCGTGAACGGCGGGCGCTCTGGGCCTCCACATCAGGAGGCGGGGAAAGGAAGACTGGAATGATCCGCAAGTCCTATATCGCAGCGTTTCTGTGCGGCACCGCCTTGAGCTTGTCGGCGCCCGCGGCGGCGCAGGAGCTGCCCGAGGCGCAGCAGCAACAGCCCGAGCCGACCGAACCCGATCCGTCGGATGAGGCAGCCGATGCGGCGATTGCCGCCGCCGCTCCCGTCGACGACGCGCAGGCGAAGATCGAGCTGCTCGAAGCGCAGGTCGAGGCGCTCCAGGAAGCGCTCGAAGGCATCAAGACGCAAATGACCGCCCAGGCGCCGTCATGGAAGGGCGCCCCGCTGTACGAGGACAAGGAAGCCGGCTGGTCGTTCAAGCCGCGCGGCCGGATCCAGTACGACGCCGGCTACGTCAGCAACCCCAACGACAACATCATCACCCGCAACCTCGGCTTCAACACCCGCGCCCGCCGAATCCGGCTCGGCGCCGAGGGCACCATTCCCGGCGGGTTCGGCTACAAGTTCGAAATGGACTTCGCCAACGCCGCGACCGGCTTCGGCGACGTGATCCTGACCTACGCGCCCAAGAACAAGCCGTGGAACCTGACCATCGGCAACCACGAGACTTTGAACGGCCTCGAGCAGATTTCGAGCTCGCGGTTCATCTCCTTCCTCGAGCGCTCGGCGTTCAACGATGCGTTCATCAACACCCGCCGGATCGGCCTGTCGGGCGGCCTCGTCAACAAGGCCGGCGACATGCGCCTCAACGTCGGCCTGTTCACCGCCCACTCGATCGACGGCGGCTTCGACAACAACGGCTGGATCGCCGCCGCCCGCGGCGTCTATTCGCCGCTGATGGGCAGCAATCAGATGCACTTCGGCGCCAACTTCCAGCACCGCCAGTTCCAGACCAACGCCTTATCGACGGCCTCGAACTCGGTCGGCGCACCGTCGACCAACCAGCTCGCCCGATATCGCGCCCGGCCGTTCACCCAGACGACCGACGTCCGCTTCGTCGACACCGGCAATTTCGCCGCCAAGAGCGACAACATCTTCGGGCTCGAGGCAGCCGGCATCTTCAAGTCGCTGCACGTTGTCGCCGAGGGCCAGTATCTGAAATCCAACGCCTATGGTCGCGGCGACACGTTCGACGGCGACGATGCGCTCGACTTCTTCCCGACCGCGACCGTGCTGGTGCCGAACGGCAACCCGAGCTTCTGGGGCGGCTATCTCGAGGCTGGCTATTTCCTGACCGGGGAGACGCGCGGCTACAAGAACGGCGCCTGGGACCGGACCAAGGTCCTCAAGCCGTTCAGCAAGGACGGCTGGGGCGCCGTGCAGCTCAAGGCCCGGCTCGATTATCTCGACTTGGCGAGCGGCAAGCTGCGCCACGGCTTCAACAACAATTTCGCCACCGGCGCCTCGTCGGCCTCGGTCGGTCTCGGCCGCGGCGGCACCCAAATGGGCTACCTCGCCGGACTGATCTGGATCCCGGAGGATTATTTCCGAGTGCTGCTCAACTATGCGCATGCCGAGATCGAGGGCGGTCCGCAGGCGGCGGTCGCGGAGCCCAATTCATCGAAGCCGATCAACAAGCGCAAGTATGGCGTCGATACGGTGACCGCGCGGGTTCAGGTCGACTTCTAAAGCCTTTCGGTCCCTCCCCGACGGAAAGGCGCCCCCTCGTCCGCTTGGGCGAGGGGGTTTTTCGTCCCGTCTCGACGGTTCAATTGGCCCACGGCGGCCGACAAGACTAAAGGCCGATCCATGGCGTCCCCCGGCATCCGACCGTTCCTCGAGGCGCTCGACGAGCCGGCGGTGGTACTCGAGAGCGGTGTCATCCGACTGGCCAATGAAGCCGCGCGCAACCTGCTCGGAGCCGGGATCGAGGGCAACGACATCCGCCTGGCGATCCGCCATCCCGAAGCGCTCGAGCATATCCTCCCGGGCGAGCCGGGCGATGTCGACATCACCGGCATCGGCCAGTTCGGCCGGCCGTGGACGCTATCAACCCGAAGGATCGACGGGGGCTCGCTGCTGATCCGGCTGATCGATCGCTCGGCGGCGATCGCGGCCGAAAAGATGCGCGTCGATTTCGTCGCCAACGCCAGCCACGAGCTGAGGACTCCGCTGGCGACCATCCTCGGCTATTCGGAGACTCTGGCCGACGAGGTCGAGGTCGACCCGGAAATTCGGGTGAAGTTCGGCTCGACCATCCGCAGCGAAGCTCAGCGCATGCTCCGGATCATCGAGGATTTGATGAGCCTGTCGCGGATCGAAGCCGGGCGATTCGTCACTCCGTCCGACCAGGTATTGATCGGCGAGGTCGCGCAAAGCGCCG
The DNA here is from genome assembly GCA_050998435.1 of Sphingomicrobium sp. Lineage (GTDB taxonomy): Bacteria > Pseudomonadota > Alphaproteobacteria > Sphingomonadales > Sphingomonadaceae > Sphingomicrobium. The sequence continues at coordinate 7,189 of JBPCQE010000125.1, forward strand.
CCGAGAATGCGGACCGGATCGCCGGCGCCGACCAGTGCCGGATCCAGCTCGACGTCGCGGACGGTCTGCCACCGGTTCTCGGCGATCGAGCGCAGCTCATGCAAATGCTCGACAATTTGCTGAGCAACGCGATCCGCTACGGCTGCGAAGCCGGCGGGTGCTCGGTGCGAATCGCCGCCGCCGCCGACGACGGCTTCGTGCGGCTCACGGTCAGCGACAATGGTCCCGGGATTCCGCGCGATCATCTGCGCCGGGTGACCGAGCGCTTTTATCGCGTCGACGCCGCCCGAAGCCGCGAATCGGGCGGTACCGGGCTCGGCCTGGCGATCGTCAAGCACATCGTCGAGCGCCACCGGGGAACGCTCGACATCCGCAGCACGCTCGGGGAGGGGACCCAAGTCGTCGTTCGCCTCCCGGCCGTCTCGTGACGCTGCTCGACTGTCACAAAAGTGTAACGAACCTGTCATGCTCGCGTCAGATGCCGCGTCTAAGCCGGCGCTCGACGAAGCTTCCCTCAACCGGCTTTGCTCGAAGGAGTGATCATGAAACAGCTATTGGCTCTCGTCCTTGCGACGACCGCGCTTGCGGCATGCGGCGGCGGTGGATCCGGCGGATCAGGGTCCGGGCAGCAAATCAAGATCGTCGGCTCGTCCACGGTCTATCCGTTCAGCCGCGCCGTTGCGGAGGATTTTCAGCGCGCCAATTCGGGCACCAGCGTAATCGTCGAATCGACCGGCACCGGAGCGGGCATCAAGCTGTTCTGCAGCGGCGTCGGAAGCGAGTTCCCGGACGTCGTCAATGCTTCGCGGCCGATGAAGAAGAGCGAGTATGAGGCGTGCGCGAAAGCCGGCGTCAAGAGCGTCATCGAAGTGCCGATCGGGATCGACGGCCTGACCTTGATCCAGGGCGCCGGGCTGCCCGCGATGAACCTCACCCAGGCCGACATCTACAAGGCGATCGCCGCCAACCCGTTCGGCAAGGGCGCCAACACCGCGCAGACCTGGAAGGACGTCAATCCGTCACTTCCGGCGACCAAGATCCGAGTCCTCGGACCGCCGCCGACCTCGGGCACCCGCGACAGCCTCGCCGAGCTTTACCTGACCAAGGGCTGCGAGAGCGATCCGGCGATGAAGGAATTGAAGAAGTCCGACGAAGACAAGCACAAGGACATCTGCACCAAGGTCCGCGAAGACGGTGCGTTCGTCGAAGCCGGGGAGAACGACAATCTCCTCGTCCAGAAGGTGGCCGCGGACCCCGGGACGCTCGGTGTTCTCGGCTACAGCTTCCTCGAAGAGAATGCCGACAAGGTGAAGCCGGTATCCGTCAACGCCGTCGCGCCGACCATCGAGACGATCAGCAACCTCACCTATCCGGGCGCTCGCAAGCTCTACATCTACGTCAAGGGCGAGCACATGCAGGCCAAGCCGAGCATCCGCGAGTTCGTCGCGGCGTACGCCAAGGCATGGGGCAAGGGCGGCGCGCTCGAGCGCATCGGCCTGGTTCCCTTCGGCGGCGCCGACCTGACCTCGGCCACCAGCCAGGCGACCGATCTCAAGCCGCTCGATTCAGCGGCGCTGAAATAAGCGAAGCGGGGCGGGCGCAATGAGCCTTGCCATTGCGCTGGTCGCCGTGCTGGCAATTGCCGCCGCGGCGGGATGGATCGGCTATTCGCGGGCCGGGCGGCTGCGTATCGCGGGACGCCAGCAGTCGGCGCCGCGGCTGCATTCGCTGCCGGTCTATCACGGCGCCTACGCCCTGCTCTGGGCGGCGCTCCCCGCGCTGCTGCTGCTGGTGCTGTGGGCGCCGGTGCAGTCGAACCTGGTCGACCAGGCGGTGCTGGCGAGCCCCGAAGGTCTCGCGCTGCCCGAATTCGCCATGCAGCGCGACACCATCCTCGCCGAAGCCCGGGAGATCGCCCGCGGCGATCGCGAGGTCGGCTTCAACCCCGAATCCTCGACCCTCGTGCCGCGCTTTGCCGAGGCGCAGAACCGCTATTCGACGGTCGGTGGAGCGGTCGCGATCCTGTTCGCGCTGGGCGCGGCGGTGTTCGCCTTGCGCCGCACCTCGCCCCAGTTCCGAGCCCGCACCGGAGTCGAGCGATGGCTGATGGCGGTGCTCATCGCCGCATCGCTGATCGCGATCCTGACGACGCTCGGGATCGTCCTGTCGCTGATGTTCGAAAGCCTGCGTTTTTTTGAAATGGTGCCGCCCGGCGAGTTCCTGTTCGGGACGCAGTGGAGCCCGCAAACCGCGATGCGCGCCGACCAGGCCGGCTCGTCGGGCGCGTTCGGCTCGGTGCCGTTGTTCTGGGGCACGATCTTCATCGGCGCGATCATCGCCATGATCGTCGCCATTCCACTGGGGCTGATGAGCGCCATCTACCTCACCCAATACGCGCACCCGCGGGTTCGCTCGTGGATGAAGCCGCTGCTCGAGATCCTCGCCGGCGTGCCGACCGTGGTCTACGGCTATTTCGCCGCTCTGACCGTGGCTCCCGCGGTGCGCGATTTCGGACTGTCGCTCGGAATCTCGTCGGCGAGCAGCGAAAGCGCGCTCGCCGCCGGGCTGGTGATGGGCATCATGATCATTCCGTTCATCAGCTCGATGTCCGACGATTCGATCGCCGCGGTTCCGCAGGACATGCGCGACGGGTCGCTGGCGATGGGCGCGACCAAGTCCGAAACGATCCGACGAGTGGTGCTTCCGGCCGCGCTGCCCGGAGTGGTCGGCGGAATCCTGCTGGCGGTGAGCCGGGCGATCGGCGAGACGATGATCGTCGTCATGGCCGCCGGCCTTGCCGCCAACATGACCGCCAACCCGTTCGCGAGCGTCACCACCGTCACCACCCAGATCGTCCAGCTGCTGACCGGCGACCAGGAGTTCGAAAGCGCCAAGACTCTGGCCGCGTTCGCGCTCGGGCTGGCGCTGTTCCTGATCACGCTGGTGCTCAACCTGATCGCTCTGACGGTCGTGCGGCGGTACCGGGAAGCTTATGAATAAGACCGGCCAGACGCTGCCCGGGCGAACCGCGGACGCACGCGTTCGGAAGCGCTACGCGGCCGAGCGGCGGTTCCGGCTCGCCGGGCTGTTCGCGGTCGGCCTGTCGGCGGCGTTCCTCGCCTTCCTGCTGTTCACCATGGCCTGGAAGGGTTTGAGCGGCTTCACCAATTTCGAGGCCGCGGTGCCGTTCGACTTCGCGCGCTCCGACCTGATGCTCGACCCCGCCGCGCTCAGGGGCACCGACGCGAAGGACGTAGTCGCCGCCGCCGACCTCGAAAGCGTTCTCGTGCAGTCGGCGGGCGCCGCTTACGGCGACGAAGCGGCGGAATTGTTCGGAGGCGCCGCGGCTCGCTCGCTCGGGCGCCAGCTGGTCGCCGATCCGGGCCTGCTTGGCCGCCGCGCGACCTTGTGGCTGCCGGTCGGGAGCGAGATCGACGTCGCCGCCAAGCAGGACAGCGACGCCGCCAGCGAGCGGCTGGTCGAGCGGCTCGAATCACGGGACGCGCTGCGCCGCACGGTCAACACCGACTTCCTCAGCGAATCGGACGCGACCGACCCGTCCGCGGTCGGAGTCTGGGGAGCGCTCAAGGGCAGTTTCCTGACCATCGTCGTGACGATCCTGCTCGCCTTCCCGATCGGCGTCCTTTCCGCCGTCTATCTGGAGGAGTTCGCCGCCCGCAATCGCTGGACCGACGCGATCGAAGTGTCGATCAACAATCTCGCCGCGGTGCCATCGATCATCTTCGGGCTGCTCGGCCTCGCGGTATTCCTCAACTTCATGCACTTGCCGCGCTCGGCGCCGCTGGTCGGCGGGCTGACGCTCGCGCTGATGACCATGCCGGTGATCGTCATCGCCGGGCGCAACGCGATCAAGTCGGTGCCGCCGTCGATCCGCGACGCGGCGCTGGGAGTCGGCGCGTCGAAGATGCAGGTGGTGTTCCACCATGTGCTGCCGCTGGCGCTGCCGGGAATCCTGACCGGGACGATCATCGGCATGGCGCGCGCGCTGGGCGAGACCGCGCCGCTGCTGATGATCGGAATGCGCGCGTTCATCGCCGCTCCGCCCAGCGGGATCACCGAGCCGGCGACCGTTCTGCCGGTGCAAATCTTCCTGTGGTCGGACGAAGTCGACCGCGGCTTTGTCGAGAAGACCAGCGCCGCAATCATCGTGCTGCTGCTGTTCATGCTGTTGATGAACGGGCTGGCGATCTATTTACGCAACCGCTTCGAGCGCCGCTGGTGATGCAGATGAAAGAGAAAATGCCACTCACTCCAAACACACCGATGCCGATGCCGTCGGCAGCGATCGCTGCCGATGCGCACCGCGACGATCCATTGGCCCCGAGGGACGAAGGGCTGCCGCCCGAGCCCCAGGTTGATGTACCCGTCGCGGAGCCCGCCGCCGAGACCGCGACGGCGCCGGAGCTGGACGTTGGCCAAACGCCCAAGATGCGGGCGCACGAGGTCAGCGTGGCCTACGGCGACAAGCCGGCGCTCAACAAGGTCTCGATCGACATCCACGACGATCGGGTCACCGCCTTCATCGGCCCGTCGGGCTGCGGCAAGTCGACCTTCCTCAGATGCCTCAACCGAATGAACGACACGATCCCGACCGCTCGAGTCACCGGCAAGATCGAGCTCGACGGCGAGGACATCAACAGCTCGGCGATGGACGTCGTCCAGCTTCGCGCGCGAGTCGGGATGGTGTTCCAGAAGCCCAATCCGTTCCCCAAGTCGATCTTCGAGAATGTCGCCTACGGGCCGCGCATCCACGGGCTCGGATGCTCGAAGGCGGAGCTCGAGCAGATCGTCGAGAAATCGCTGAAGCGCGCCGGGCTGTGGGACGAGGTCAAGGACCGGCTCAATGAGAGCGGCACCGCCTTGTCGGGCGGCCAGCAGCAGCGGCTGTGCATCGCCCGGGCGATCGCCGTCGATCCCGAGGTGATCCTGATGGACGAGCCCTGCTCGGCGCTCGACCCGATCGCCACCGCCAAGATCGAGGAGCTGATCCACGAGCTTCGCGGCCGCTACGCGATCGCCATCGTCACCCACAACATGCAGCAGGCGGCGCGGGTGTCGCAGCGGACCGCGTTCTTCCACCTCGGCGAGCTGATCGAATACGGCAAGACCAGCGAGATTTTCACCAATCCTACGCAGCAGCGCACCCAGGACTACATCACCGGCCGCTACGGCTGATCGGAGCTTATGCAAATGCAACAGACCAGCGGACATACACTCAAGGCGTTCGATGAGGACATCGACCGGCTGCGCGCGCTCATCAGCCAGATGGGGGGTCTTGCCGAGCACGCGATCGGCGAGGCGATGCGCTGCCTGGTCCAGCGCGACATCGGGGGCGCGTTGCGGGTGGTCGAAAACGACAAGAAACTCGATTCGCTCGAGGTCGAGACCGAACGCCGGGCGGTGCAGCTGATCGCCCTTCGGGCGCCGATGGCCGGCGACCTTCGCGACGTCGTCGCGGCATTGAAGATTTCGGGCGTCGTCGAGCGCATCGGCGACTATGCCAAGAACATCGCCAAACGGGTGCCGCTGATCGAGAGCGTCAACAAGATCGAGCCCTTGTCGCTGCTTCCGGAGATGGCGCGGATCGCAACCGGAATGGTCCACGACGTGCTCGACGCGTTCGTCCAGCGCGACGCAGACGTCGCCGTCCAGGTGTGCGAGCGCGACGACGCCGTCGACGACTTCTACGATTCGATCTTCCGCACATTGCTCACGCATATGATGGAGGATCCGCACAACATCGGTCACTCGACGCACCTTTTGTTCGTCGCCAAGAACCTCGAGCGGGTCGGCGACCATGCGACCAACATCGCCGAGATGGTCTATTACGCGGCCACCGGGCAGCACATGACCGATCGCAGCCGCCGCCACGAAGCAAGCGCGACCTGATCGATGGCGCGCAACGGATCCAAGCGGCTGCTGCTGGTCGAGGACGACCGGGCGCTTGCCGAGCTGGTCAAATATCATTTCAACCGCGAGGGCTTCACCGTCACCAGCACCGCGGTCGGCGACGAGGCGCTGATCCTGATCGACGAGGTCAAGCCGGACCTGGTGATCCTCGACTGGATGATCGAAGGGATCAGCGGGATCGAGGTCTGCCGCCGGCTGCGCCGGAGCCCCGCGACCCAGAATCTGCCGATCATGATGCTGACCGCGCGCGGCGAGGAGGACGAACGCGTGCGCGGGCTCGAGACCGGCGCCGACGATTTCATCACCAAGCCGTTCAGCCCCAAGGAGCTGATCGCCAGGGCCAATGCGCTGCTTCGCCGGGCGCGCCCCAATTTGTCGGCCAAGAAACTGAGCTACCACGGGATCGAGATGGACCTCGTCGCTCACCGGGTCCGCCGCGACGGCAAGCCGGTCGCCATCGGCCCCACCGAATACCGGCTTCTGCGGCACTTCCTCGAACATCCGCAGCGGGTGTTTTCGCGCCAGCAGCTACTGGAAGCGGTGTGGCCGCACAGCGAGGAAATCGAGCTCCGGACAGTCGACGTCCACGTCCGCAGGCTCCGACTGGCGCTGGCTCCTGGCCAGCAGCTCGACCTCATCCGGACGGTGCGTTCCGAGGGCTATTCGCTCGATGCCGACGGCGCCGGCTGACGGAGGGAATGCAATGAGCGACGATGGTTACAACGTGCTGTTCCTGTGCACCGGCAACTCGGCGCGCTCGATCCTCGCCGAAGCGATCCTCAACCGCGAAAGCGGCGGCCGCTTCCGCGCCTATTCCGCAGGCAGCTACCCAAAGGGCGAGGTCCATCCCGCCGCGCTCGATTTGCTTCGCGAGCTGGGTTTTTCGACCGACGGCCTGCGCTCGAAGAACTGGGACGAGTTCGCCGCGCCCGGCGCGCCGCAACTCGATTTCGTATTCACCGTCTGCGACAACGCCGCCGGCGAAACCTGCCCGGCGTGGCCGGGCCAGCCGATGACCGCGCACTGGGGGATTGAAGATCCGGCGGCAGCCGAGGAGGAAACGCAGCAACGCGCGTTCCGCAACGCCTTTTACGCGCTGCAGCGCCGAATCGGCTTGTTCCTCGCCTTGCCGCTGGAGAGCATCGACGAGCTCACCCTCCAGCGCCAGTTGCGGGACATCGGCACGACTGCGGACGCCGAGTCCAGCGTTGAGTGATCCGCCGGCGCTGAGCCGCAGGCTGGCGGCGGAAGCGATCGGCTCGTTTTTCCTGTTCGCCACCGTCATCGGCTCGGGGATCATGGCCGCGAATTTGTCGGACGGGAACGACGCGGTCGCGCTTATTGGCAACACGCTGGCGACCGGGGCCATGCTGTTCGTCCTGATCAGTATGCTC
>JBPCQE010000149.1:0-7662 GCA_050998435.1 Sphingomicrobium sp.
GCCTGATGGAAACTCGGTCCAATCACGTGCTGGTCGGTGCAGTGGTCCTCGCGATGATCGCTGGACTCCTGCTGTTCACCGTCTGGCTGGCCGGCCTGTCCAACAAGACGACGCGCTGCTTCGACATCTATTTCGCACAGGCGGTCGGCGGCTTGAACAAGGGCTCGCCGGTCAGCTTCTCGGGTGTCCCCGTCGGCACGATCGAGAGCATCTCGCTGCTTCCCGACCGGCCGGAATTCGTCTGGGTGCGGATCAATGTCGACGATCAAACGCCGGTGCTCCAGGGGACCACCGCCGAAATCAAGGGCGTCGGTTTCACCGGAGTCAGCGAAATCCAGCTGACCGGAGCGGTCAAGGGCGGCCGGCCGCTCAGCCAGCCGGGGCCGCAGGGCTGCCCGGTCGTGCCGTCGAGCTCGGGCGGTCTGGGCGCACTGCTCAACAGCGCTCCCGAGCTGATCGACCGGATCCAGCGGCTGACCGAGCGCCTGACTGAGCTGCTCAGCGACGAGAACCAGAATTCGATTTCCGACATCCTCGACAACGTCGAGAAGACCACCGACGTGCTTGCGGCGCGCGCTCCGGACCTTGCCGACGCGATCGGCGATGCCCGGATCGCGGCGCGCAACGCCGGCATCGCCGCGCAGCGCGTCGGGGCCCTCGCCGACAGCACCAATCGCCTGGTCAACGAGCAGGGCAAGCCCGCCGCCGAGGACATGCGCAAGGCGATCGCCTCGGTCCAGAGCGCCGCGGACAACCTCGACGCGATGGTCGCCGACGCCCGGCCGGGGGTCCAGAATTTGACCAAGTCGACCTTGCCCGAAGCCAACCGCCTGGTCCGCGACCTCCGCCAGCTGACCCAATCCCTGCAGGGCTTTACCGAGCGGCTCGAGCAGGAAGGCATCGGCGGCAGTCTCGGACCCGAAAAACTGCCCGACTACAAGCCGAGGAAACGCTGATGAAGCTGCTGCTGCTGCGTATTGCCGTGCCGGTCGCACTGGCGATTGTGTCGAGCGGCTGCTCGCTCGGAGGCCTGCTCGGCGGAGGCAAGGTTCCGCCGACCCTCCTGACGCTCACTCCGCAAGCCGCGCTCCAGGGCGACATGACCCGGTCGGCGAGCGCGGGCCAGGCGGTGACGATCGCGGTTCCGATCGTTCCCAAGGAGCTGCGCTCGGTGCGAGTGCCGGTGCAGGTCAGCTACATGGACGTCGCTTATGTCGAGAAGCTGCAGTGGATCGACACACCCGACCGGCTGTTCCAGGGCCTTCTCTCGGAGACGATTCGGCGAACCACCGGCCGCGTCGTGCTCGACCCGAACCAGACGACCCTCGACCCCGGAGTGACGGTCACCGGGCATATTCACCGCTTCGGGTACGACGCCGCCGAGCAGGCGGTGATCGTCCGCTTCGACGCCGCGCTGTCGGCCGCCGGCGGAACGCGGGTCGACACCCGCCGCTTCGAAGCCAAGGTCCCGTCGAGCGCCGATGCACCCAATGTCGGCGCGGCGCTCAACCAGGCGGCCAACCAGGTCGCACTCGAAGCCGCGAGCTGGATCGCCCGCTAACCCAAACTCTTCGAAGCCTGTTCGTAGACGTCCTTGCTGAGGCCGGGCGCCGCGACGATCCGCTCGAGCTCGGCGCGCATGCGCGCCGCACGGACCTCGTCGAAGCGCCGCCAGCGGCCGAACGCCGGCACCAGCCGAGCGGCAACCTGCGGATTGAGCTTATCGGCGGCGAGGATCATGTCGGCGACGAAGCAATAGCCTCGGCCCGAGCCGTGATGGAACGCCCATTGGTTGGCGCTGAAGGTGCCGGCGAGCGCTCGCAGGCGATTGGGATTGGCGAGGTTGAAGGCCGGGTGCGCGGCGAGGCGCTCGACCTCGTCGATCGTGTCGCGGCGCTGCGCGGTCGCATGCAGCGCGAACCATTTGTCGACCACCAGCGGATCGTCCTTGAACCGGTCGTAGAACGCCTCAAGCGCCGCGCCGCGCTCGGGCTGGTCGAGCGAGACCAGGATAGCCAACGCGCCCTGGCGGTCGGTCATGTTGGCGGCCGAATCGAACTGCGCCTTGGCCAGCGTTGCGCCTTCGCGCGGATCGCCCGCGGCGAGCAGCCCGAGCGCGACGCTGCTCAGGCGGCGGGCGCCTTTCGCGGCCGGGCTGAGGTCACTGGCCACCGAGTTGGCGCGGGCAGCGAGGAGATCGCCCCGAAGCCGAGAGCCGATGGTGGCGCGAAGCGTCTCCCGGGAAAGATGAATGGCGTCGGGATCGACCCGGTCCATGCGATCGCCGACCAAACTTTCCGACGGCGGTAGGATCACCTCGGCCTTGAACGCGTCGTCGAGCGCGGCCGACCGAAGCGTGGTCGACGCCGCGCGGATCAACGGTTCGTTGTCGACCGGCTCGCCGAGCGCGCCGGCGATCAGCGCCCGAAGCATCAGCTCCTGCATCGCCTCGAAGCGGGCGAACGGGTCGCTGTCGTGCTCGGCCAGCAATTCCAGCTGCTCGGGCCGGTAGTCGGTCGCGACGATCACCGGCGCCGAGAAGCCGCGGTTGATCGACAGCAAGGGCGGCTCGCCGACGTCGTCGAAGCGGAAGCTCTGCTCGGCCTTGTCGAGCAGGACCATGCGCTCGGGCGCAACCTCGCGGCCGCTGGCGGCGCCGATCAGCGCCGTCTTGAGCGGGATGGGCATCGGCTGCTTGTCGAGCTGACCCGGGGTCGGGTCGATGCGTTGCGTCAGGTGCAGCGTCGCGGTGCGCGCATTGGCGTCATGGTCGAGCCGCGCGGTCACCTTTGGGGTGCCGGCCTGCGAGTACCAGATCTTGAACGGCTCGAGATCGATTCCGCTCGCGTCCTGGAGCGCGGCGACGAAATCGTCGCAGGTTGCCGCCTGGCCGTCGTGGCGATCGAAATAGAGGTCGGTCCCGGCGCGGAATTTCTCGGGGCCAAGCATGGTGTGGAACATGCGGATGAGCTCGGCGCCCTTGTTGTAGACGGTCGCGGTGTAGAAGTTCGAGATCTCGAGGTAGGAGTCGGGCCGCACCGGATGGGCGAGCGGGCCGTCGTCCTCGGGAAACTGGATGGCGCGGAGCAGCCGCACGTCCTCGATTCGCTTGACCGGCGCGCTGCCGATGTCGGCCGAGAAGCTCTGGTCGCGAAAGACGGTGAAACCTTCCTTGAGCGACAGCTGGAACCAGTCGCGGCAGGTGACCCGATTGCCCGACCAATTGTGGAAATATTCGTGGCCGACGACGGCCGCAATGGCGTCGAAATCGGAGTCAGTAGCGGTTTCCTTGTCGGCCAAAATGTAGCGCGAATTGAAGATGTTGAGGCCTTTGTTCTCCATCGCTCCCATGTTGAAGTCGGAAACGGCGACGATGTTGAACTGGTCGAGGTCATATTCGCGGCCGTAGACCCGCTCGTCCCACGCCATCGCCGACTTGAGGCTGGCCATCGTGTGGCCGGTCTTCGGCAGGTCGGCTTCGCGCACCCAGATGGCGAGGTCGACGGTTCGGCCCGACATGGTCGTGAAACGGTTGCGGTTGGGAGCGAGGTCGCCGCCGACCAGCGCGAACAGATAGCTCGGCTTGGGGAACGGGTCCTCCCACTGCGCCCAATGGCGGCCGTTGTCGCCCGTTCCGGATTCGACGCAATTGCCGTTGGTCAGAAGCACCGGAAAGCTCGCCGAGTCGGCGTCCATCCGGACCCGGTAGCGGCTGAGCACGTCGGGCCGGTCGGGGAAGAAGGCGATGCGGCGAAAGCCCTCGGCCTCGCACTGGGTGTAGGGCCCGCCGCCCGACGCGTAGAGGCCGCTCAATTTGGTGTTCGCGGCGGGGTCGATCTCGACCTCGGTCTCGATCGTTGCGCTGTTCCCGGCCAGTTCGATGACGAGGACCGGCCCGTCCATCGACCAGCTCGCGTCGCCGCCGTCGACCGCGACCCTGAGCGGAGTGAGCTCGTCGCCGTCGAGCCGCAGCGGGCGGTCGTGGGCGCCGTTGCGGGTGACGGTGAGCTTCGAGCGCACCCGCGTCGCGGCGGGGTCGAGGACGAAGTCGAGCTCGATCTGAGGCACCAGCCAGTCGGGCGGCCGATAATCCTCGCGGCGGGTGGTGGCGTGGGCCGGCGAGCGCGGCTCTTCGGGGATCGATCGGGCGTCCATGAGCCGCGGCTTAGGCGGCGTCGGGGGCCGGCACAACCGAGCGGGAGCGGCTCAGCGCGCCGAGCATTCCGCCAAGCGCGAGCAGGACTCCGGCGGCGGCGAGCGGAGTCCAGCGATAGCCTTCGATCCAGGTCGAAAAGCCCATGGCGATGATCGGCACCAGCACGCTCGAATAAGCCGCCTTGGCGGGGCCGATCTTGCGCACGACGGGCAGGTACAGGCTGAAGGCCAGCGCCGATGCGAAGATGGCGAGATAGAAAAGCCCGAGCCAATAGCCGAGTCGCCATTCGATCACCGGCGGGCCGGTGAATGCGAGCGCGATCGCGCCGTCCATCAGCGCTCCCAGCAGCATCGCCCAGGTCAGCAGCGCGAACAACGGGAAGCGCTTCACCCGCTCGAGCGCCTGATAGACGTTGGCGGCGGACGCCCCGAATATGCCGGTCAGGGTCAGCGAAATCCCGAGCAGGATTTCGTCCGTCCGCGCCGGATGCTCGCCGAGCTCGTGAGCAAACAGCATCGCGACGCCCGCGACCGCGAAGGCGGAGCTGATGACAAAGCGGGCGCCCGGCTTCTGGCCTAGGAAGGCCCAGCCGAGCAGGCTGTTGGGGATCAGCAGCAGCGCGAAAACGGTCGCCACCAGCCCCGAGGTGATGTGGTGCTCGGCAAGGTAGACGGCGGTGAAATTGACCACGAACTGGAGAAACCCAAGGGTCGCCGCCGCCGCTATCCCGGCGCCGCCGAGGCGCAGCGACTCGCCCTTCCACCGGGTGACCGCGGCCATCGCGGCGCCCGCGATGATGAATCGATAAGTGATCGACCATTGCGCCGGCACGTCGCCGAGCTGGTCGCGGATGACGATCCAGGTGGTGCCCCAGATCGCGGTGAAGATGATGAACGGGACGACGACGGTCTTGAGCGTCGAGCCCTGTGCCTCGCTCACAGGCTCCCGATCGCCGCCGCGAGCTTGGCGACCGCGTCGCCGTTCTGGTCCCAGCTGGTCACCAGGCGGATTTCGCTTGTCCCCCAGTCGTAAAAGTCGAAGCCCTGGGAGCGCAGCCGGGCGGCCTCGTCGGCGGTCGCCCGGAGGAAGACCTCATTGGCTTCGACCGGATAGACCAGGCGGTCGGGCGCGGCTTGGGCCAGCGCCTGCGCCGCGGCGTTGGCGGCGCGCGCGTTGGCGAGCCACAAATCCTTGTCGAGAAGCGCCAGGATCTGCGCGGCCAGCATTCGGCCCTTGGACAGCAAATGGCCGGCGCGCTTGCGCCGGACGAGGATTTCGTCGGCGAGCTCGGTCTTGAACAACACCAGGGCCTCGGCGTTGAGGCCGCCGTTCTTGACGAAGCCGAACGACAAAGCGCGGACCCCGGAGCGCCAGGTGACGTCGGCGGGGCTGGCGCCGGTCGAGGCGATCGCGTTGGCGAAGCGCGCGCCGTCCATGTGAAAGCCGAGCTCGTGGGCGCGGGACAGCTCGCCGAGCGCCGCGACCTCATCAGCCGAGAAAGCGAGGCCGTATTCGGTCGCGTTGGTGATCGACAGCGCGTGCGGCTGGACCTGGTGCACGTCCTTGCGGATTCGGGCGATCGCCGCCGTCGCCGCTTCCGGAGTGACCTTGGCGCCGCGCCCGTCGACCAGGGTCGGCTTGGCGCCCTGGGTGTAGAAGCCGGGCGCGCCGGCCTCGTCGTTCTCGATGTGCGCATCCTTGTGGCAGATGATGCCGCCGTGCGGCGGGCACATCGCAGCGAGGGCGAGGCAATTGGCGGCGGTGCCGGTGGTCACCCAGAGAGCGCGGACTCGGGTTTCAAACAGATCCGAGAAAGCGGCGTCGAGCTTCAGGCTCCACTCGTCGCCGTCGTAGGCGGTGTCGATGCGGTTGGAGGCGGCGATCGCGTCGAGCACCGCGGGGTGCGCCGCGGCCGCATTGTCCGAGAAAAATCGCATCGCGGTCGGTTTCCAAGCGGATCGCCGCTCGCATGGCAAGCCAAAGGTGATATCTTCGCCGGGCGATCGAGGGAGGCGCGGGTGGCGCAGGATTGTGATGCCGCGGCGATCATGGGCGGGCTCTACGGCGACGGGATCATCGGCCTAAAGGGCGCCTTCACGCCCGACTGGGCGGACGCGTTGCACGACGACATCATGACCTTGTTCGAGGAAGCCAAGGCAGTGCCCGGCGGAGCGCTGCCGCGCGGCCCGCAGCGCTGGTACGTCGAGGTCCAGCCCGAGCGGGTTCGCGGCTTCGTCGACATCGCCACCCACTCCTGGTTCGTCGCGGTGTGCGAGGCGGTGCTCGGCCCCGAGTACAAGATCGTCGAGATCGGCTTCGACATTCCATTCCCCGGCGCCGCGGACCAGCCGTGGCATCGGGATTTCCCGTCGCCCGAGGCGACGTTGGTCGGACGGCGCCTGAACTCGCTGGCGTTCAACCTGCCGGCGGTCGACTGCACGCTCGAGATGGGTGCGCTCGAGGTCGCGCTCGGAACCCAGTGGGACGACATTGCGGGCGCCAAGGACGCCATGTTTCCCGAGCCCGAGCTGTGGCACCGCTACCGCGAGCGGATGGTGCGCAAGCTGCCGCAGCGCGGCGACATGTCGGCGCGCTCGGCGCTGACCATCCACCGCGGCACCGCCAACCGCTCGGACACCGCTCGGCCGGTACTGGTCGTCGCCGCCGACGCTCCGGACGGCACCAACGCCAACCATCACGACCTGCAGGTGACGCGCGGATACCTCGACAGCCTGCCGCCGCGCGTGCGCGACCATCTGACTTACCGCGTCACCGACCGGCTCGAGCAAGTGCTCCAGCACCATGTGATCGAGGGGCTGTTGGAGCCTAATTACGGTTGAGTGGCTGAGTAGAGCCAGACGCTCTTAAGTGTATCATCCTATTAACTTATTGAGCGCTACTTGGTTGGGTACTCAAATCCACAAAGGGGTGATTCAGTGACCCAGTCAGCATCGAGTTTCCTGGCGATCGTCTTCGGGCTTGGCGTCTTTGCGATCATCGTGGCGGTCGGATGGCGCAGCGTTCAGAACCGCCGCATCCTGCGCATGCAGGGCGCCGACGGCCAAGAGACGATCATCGTTGCCCGTGAAGACGACGATGTCAGCAGCGTCGTCACCACCGACGAGACAATTCAATCAGAAGCAGCACCAGCTCCGGCCCGAGCGCGTGCCCGGCGGGCAGTGCGTGTAACGAAAGCATGAGCGCACGTTAACTTCGATTGCTTAAACGCGTGAACCGCCAGCTTCGCCATGCCCCCGGCATGGCTCCAGAGGGCGGTGGTGCTGCCGGTGAGGATTGAACTCACGACCTCAGCCTTACCAAGTCTCATCCGACCAGTCTCGCGCAGTAAGTTAGGGTAAGCTCCAGGCGGGAAAACACTAGGTTTTCTGCGGACTTGGCGTTACGAGGCGTCTGCGCGGGTAATGCGAGGGGCGCCCCAATAGCCCGCTTCCTGTTACCCCGGAGATTACCCGAAGGGAGATGCGGGATGCCGATGCGGTTGACTG
>JBPCQE010000162.1:0-7729 GCA_050998435.1 Sphingomicrobium sp.
AGGGGCGATTGGGGCCGGGGCGGATCCACCATTGCATGCGGATGATCGGGGTCGCCGAGGAAGCGCTGGAGGCGATGGCCAGGCGGCTCAAGTCGCGGACCGCGTTCGGCAAGACGCTCGCCGAGCAATCGGTGTGGGAGGAACGGATCGCCGACGCCCGCATCGACATCGAGATGACCCGATTGCTGTGCCTGAAGGCGGCGGACATGATGGACCGGGTCGGCAACAAGGCGGCGCAGGGCGAGATCGCGATGATCAAGGTCGCCGCGCCGCGGACCGCGCTGAAGGTGCTCGACGACGCGATCCAGGCGCACGGCGGCGCCGGCGTGTCGTCGGACTTCCCCCTGGCGAGCGCCTGGGCGTCGGTGCGCACGCTGCGGCTCGCCGACGGCCCCGACGAGGTCCACCGCCGGGCGATCGCCCGGATCGAGCTCAAGAAGCACGCATGAGCGACCCGCCTCTCAACAAGGAGGCGCTTGGCGACTGGCTCGAGGCGAATGTCGGGGGATTCACGCCGCCGTTCGAACTGGCCAAATTCCCCTCGGGCCAGTCCAACCCGACTTACCGGATCACCGCGGGGTCGGGCGACTATGTGCTTCGCCGCAAGCCGTTCGGGCCGTTGCTGCCGTCCGCCCATGCGGTCGACCGTGAATATCGCTTGCTGACGGCGCTGCATCCGCTCGGATTCCCGGTGCCGCGGCCGTTGGCGCTGTGCAGCGAGCCCGACGTGATCGGCGCGATCTTCTACGTGATGGAGCTGGCCAGGGGCCGGCCGTACGCGAACGGAGCGCTGCCCGAGTTGGATCCGGCGACGAGGGCGCGGATGTACCACCAGCTGATCGACACGCTCGCCGACCTCCACCTCATCGACCCGCAAGCCGCCGAGCTCGAGGATTTCGGCAAGCCTGGCAATTATTTCGAGCGCCAGGTGGCGCGCTGGACCCGCCAGTACCGCGATTCTGAGACCGATTATCTGCCCGAGATGGAGCGGCTGATCGGGTTCCTTCCGCAAACCCTTCCCGAGCAAACGCGAACCTCGATCGTCCACGGCGACTATCGGATCGACAATGCCGTGTTCGACGGCGACGGAACGCTGACCGCGGTGCTCGACTGGGAGCTGGCGACGCTCGGCGATCCGGTCGCCGATTTCTCTTACTTGGCGATGCAATGGGTGATGCCGGCCGACGGCGGGGCGGCGCTCGGCGGGCTCGACCTCGCGGCGCTCGGAATTCCGTCGCTCGAGGAAATTGTGGAACGATATTCCGAGCGTTCGGGAGTGGCGGTCGGAGCCAACCTCAACTGGTACTTCGCCTACAATCTGTTCCGCCTCGCGGGGATCGTCCAGGGCATCAAGAAACGCCTCGCCGACGGCACCGCGAGCCACTCCAACGCGGCCGAGATCGCCGCCAAGGTGCCGGCCCTGGCGAAGGCCGCGTGGAGCTTCGCCGAATCCGCTTAACTTCGATGGGGCTAACTTAGCGCACGAGCATATCGCTTCGATCAAGAAACCAATTTCCGCGGTTGAACCCGGCGGCTTGGCGCGAATAGCTGAACGCCAGCAAACGGCGCATTCAGCCGTGGTGCAACGGCGAGCGTTCATGAACCCCACTGGGTAGCCGTGCGTTTAGCCGGCGAGTCCTTTTTTTGGATGATGTTCAAGGAGAGTGGCCATGAAGGCTCTTTCGAAGATTCTGGCGGGCGGCGTCGCATTTGCCGCGCTGGCCAGTGCGGCGCCCGCGGCCGCTCAATATTATCCGGGCTACGGTTATCCCAGCTCGGGCGGCAACGTCATCGGCCAGGTGATCAACCAGGTGCTCGGCGGCGGCAACCAGTACGGCTATCGCATGAACAGCCAGGCGGCTGTCCAGCGTTGCGCGGCCGCGGTCGAGCAGCGCATCAACCAGCGCTTCCGCACCGGCTACAACCAGTACGGCGGCTACGGCGGTCACGGCGGCTATGGCTATAACGGCTATGCCGGCGGCAGCGCCCGAGTGCTTGGAGTGACCAGCATCGAGCGCCGGTCGAACAACGGCCTGCGGGTCCGCGGCGTCGCCACCGCCAACGCCTATGCGGGCGGCTACGGCCAGGGCGGCTATGGCGGTTATGGCGGCTACGGCGGCCAGGGCGGCTACGGCGGCTACGGCGGTTACGGCCAGGGCGGCTACGGCGGTTATGCGCCGCAGCAGTCGGCCGAGCTCGCCTTCAAGTGCAACATCGATTATCGCGGTTACATCAGCGACATCGATGTCGACCGCAACACTTACGCGCAGGGCTATCGCGGCTACTAGAGCGATCGCCCGGTTCGGGTCATAGGATGCGCCGGAGTCTCACTGGGGACTCCGGCGCATTTCTTTTGCCCGCGTGATCTGTCCGAATTGGGTGTAACCGCAGCACCCGCTTAAGCCCGCGCCGCGCACCAGCACTGGATGACCAACCGGGTGATTCTGGAACGGCGGCGAGGGGACCCAGGCATCGCCGCCGAGGGCGACGTTCCGGGCGCGGCGCTCGTTCACTGCCAAGCGGTGCAAACGGGCGGGGTCGCCGAGGAGCTGACGCGCATTTCGCGCTTGCTGGGCACCCTGGGCGAAACGCTCGCCGCCGATCCGCGGGTCGTCTTCATTCACGGCACCCAGCTGTATAATCTCGGCCTGGCGGCGCGGACCCTGGCCGCCCTCGCCGAAACCTTGCCGGCCGAATAACCGGCAAATCACTCGGCGATGAGGGCGAGGAGGGCGAAGCTCGCCAGCCAATGCTCGCCCATATAGTCGCCCGCGACATGCGGCAGCGCCGCCGACAAATGGTCGTCCGCTGCGGCGATCGCGACCGCCTTTGAATCGACCGGAAGGAACGGGGCGAGACTGCGCCAGCACCAGGCGCGGCTGAGGTTGAGCCCGTCGAGATGGGCGATCTTGCCGTCGCTTCGGTCGCTGACGAAGGCGGGGGTGAACAGCGTGACGGGTTCGCGGCCAGCCAATCTCGGCAAGAAGGCGGCGAACCATTCGGAGAATCCGTCCGGCGTGAGCGCGCGGGCCATGCACAGGCCTTCGATCAACGCCGGCGAGAGGAACTCGTCGCCGCCCGGTTCCCACGCCTGGCAGTCGCGATGGCCGCGGAACTGCTCGACCGCCCATAGTCGCGCCGTCGTGGCGAGCGATCGGTCGAACTCGTCCGCCCATTCCAGCGCGAGGATCAACGCGAAGGCGGTGTTGAAATGGGTGCCGACCCGGATCGGGTAGGTCAGCTTGCCGAGGTAGGCGTGCAGCCGCCCCGCGAAAACGCGGGCAAGCGGCTCGAGCTCGGCGCTCCATTGGCGGTCGGCGTGCCGCGTGGATTCGAGGTGAAGATAAAGCAGCCACGCCCAACCGTAGGGCCGCTCGAACCCCGCCGAGGTCGGCCGCTCGAGATAGGCGAGCTCGGCGCCGACTTTTCCCGTGGTGAAGGTGTCATCGGCGAGGTCCGCGATTCGCTCCGCCTCGGAACTCCCGGGGAATAGCCGCCGGAGGGTGAGCAGGGTCCACCAGCCGTGGACGCAGCTGTGCCAGTCGAAGCTGCCGAAGAAGATCGGGTGGAGGATGCGCGGCGGCAACAGGTCGGCATCGCCGCTGAGGACGTGGTCGAGCTTGTGCGGATATTCGCGAGCGACATGGCCGAGCGCGATGCGCGCGAACCGCGCCGCCATCTGCTCGTCGAGCTTCATCGGAACGCCGCGAAATAGATGATCAATATGTTGACGACGAGCAGCGGCAGTGCGGTCGCGATTTGCGCTCGGATGACCCCGTACTGGTCCTTCAATTCGAGCAGCGCGGCCGGGACCAGATTGAAGTTGGCGGCCATCGGAGTCATCAGAGTGCCGCAAAAGCCGGCGAGCATTCCGACCGCTCCGACGACCGCCGGGTCGCCGTCATAGCCGACGATCAGCAGCGGCACTCCGATCGCCGCGGCCATCACCGGGAAAGCGGCGAACGCATTGCCCATGATGATCGTGAACATCGCCATCCCGAGCCCGAACACGGCGACGGTCAGGAAGACGCTGCCTTCGGGGATGATCGCCTGGGTGAGCTCGCCGATGACGGTGCCGACCCCGGCCGCGGCGAACAGCACTCCCAAGGCGGCGAGCATCTGCGGCAGGACGGCCGCCCAGCCGATCGCGTCGATCAGCCGCCGCCCTTCCTGCAGCGGCGCGATCGCCGGCGGCTTGAGCCAGGCGAAGATCGTCGCCAGCGCGAGCAGCACGCCGAGGCCGAGCAGCATGTAGGTCTCGCGCTTGGCCTCGAACAGACCGGTGTCGCCGAGCGGTGTGTAATTGTAGAGCAGAGTCCCGAACAATGCGGTCGCCGGGATGATCAGCGCCGGCAGGAACAGCGTGTTGCCGAGCCGCTCCGACCAGGCCTGGCGCTCCTCCTCGCTGGTGGTCGGCGGACGGCTTCGGCCGATGAACCCGAACCCGGCGAGCCCGGCGAGGCCGAGCACCAGCAGGCCGATGCCGAAATCGCCGATGTAATCTCCGCCCAGCAAGCTCAGCGCCATCAGCCCCCAGAAGGCGGCGTTGCCCAACCGCTTCGGGTTGGAGCGGTCGAGCGCCGACAGCAAGGCGAACGCCGCGAACATCGTCCCGGCCAGCGTGTAGAGCCAGTGGAGCGTGATCATGGCTTGTGTCCCGGCGAAGGCCGGGACCCAGTTTCTTTGTTGGGACTGGACCCCGGCCTTCGCCGGGGAACAGCAGCCAAGTTTCTGTCCAGCAGCAGCAGCCGGGTGCCGTGGATCAGGAAGGCGGCGATTGCGGACGGGATCGCCCACAGCGCCAGCTCGAGCGGGGCGAGGTTGTAGCCGTAGGTGACGAGCGTCTGCTGAATGAGCACGATCGAGCCGATGGCGAAGAAGATGTCCTCGCCGAAAAACAGCCCGACATTGTCGGTCGCGGCGGAGTAGGCCTTGACCGTCTCGGCCGTGTCCTCGTCGAGTGAGCCGTGCTGCTTTTCGGCGGCCGCCAGCGCCATCGGCGCGACCAGCGGGCGCACCGTCTGCGGGTGGCCGGCGGTCGAGTGGAGGCCGATCGCGGCGGTGATCTGGCGGTAGACCAGATAGAGGATCAGAAGCCGGCCGGTGGTCGCGTTCTTGAAGCCGCGGATGAGGGTGGCGGCGCGCTGCTGGAGACCGTGGCGCTCGAGCAGGCCGATCACCGGCAGCACGATCCAGACGATGGCGATGATCCGGTTGTCGTTGAACGCCTTGCCGAAGGTCGAGATGACCTCGACGAAATCCATCCCGCCGAGCAGGCCGGTGACGATCGCCGCGGCGGTGACGACCAGCATCGGGTTGAGCCGCAGCGCGAAGCCGGCGACGACCAAAGCGATTCCGAGGAGGGGCCAGTAGTTCATGGGCGTGGCTTCCCATAACCGCCGCCGCCGGGCGTTTCGATGACGAATGAGTCGCCGGGCCGGACCTCGGCCGAGCCGGTCGCCTCGAGCATTTCCACGCTTCCGTCGGAGTGCTCGACCCAGTTTCGGCCGGGCAAAGCGTCGCCGCCGCCCATCAGCCCGCGCGGCGGAATGCGGCGGCGGTTGGCGAGGATGTTGGCGCGCATCGGCTCGAGAAAGGTGACTTTGCGGACCACTCCGTCGCCGCCGCGGTGAGCGCCGTCGCCGCCCGAGCCGCGGCGGATGGCGAACGCATCGAGCCGCACCGGCAGCCGCGTTTCGAGGATCTCGGGGTCGGTCAGGCGGCTGTTGGTCATGTGGGTCTGCACCGCGTCGGTGCCGTCATGGTCGGGGCCCGCCCCCGAGCCTCCGGCGATGGTCTCATAATATTGGTGAGCATCGTTGCCGAAGGTAAAATTGTTCATCGTCCCCTGAGACGGCGCGAGCCGGCCGGTCGCCGCGAACAAGGCGTCGGTGACCGCCTGGCTGGTCTCGACATTGCCGGCAACGACCGCGGCCGGGAACGCCGGGCTGAGCATCGAGGCGTCGGGAATCACCAGCGTGATCGGCGCCAAGCAGCCGTCGTTCATCGGGATCACGTCGTCGATCAAGGTGCGCACGACATACAGCGAGGCAGCTCGCGCAATCGAATAAGGCGCGTTGAAATTGTCGTCGAGCTGGGCGCTGGTGCCGGTGAAGTCGAACGTCGCCGAGCGCGCCGCCTTGTCGATGTTGATCGCGACCCGGACGTGCGCGCCATTGTCCATCTCATAATCGAATTCACCGTTGTCGAGGCGGTCGAGCAGCCGGCGCACCGACTCCTCTGCGTTGGCGAGCACATGGCCCATGTAGGCGGCGACGACGCCGGCGCCGTAGTCGCGGACGGTCTCAATGAGCGCCTCGGCGCCGCGGACGCAGGCGGCGAGCTGGGCGCGAAGGTCGGACAAATTGCGGTCGGGGTTGCGCGCCGGATAGGGGCCCGAGGCCAGCAGCGCGCGGGTTTCGGCCTCGAGGAAGCGGCCCTCGTCGACCAGCAGCGCGTTGTCGATCAGAACGCCTTCCTCGTCGATGGTCCGGCTCCCAGGCGGCATCGATCCGGGGGTGATCCCGCCGACGTCGGCATGGTGGCCGCGCGCGGCGACGAACGCCGACGGAGCTTGGTCTTCGTCCGCGTAGAACACCGGGAGGATCACGGTGATGTCGGGCAGATGCGTGCCGCCGCGGTATGGATCGTTGAGCACATAGGCGTCGCCGCGGCGGATGCCTCGGCCGTCGCGGGCGCTCCCGTCACTGTTTGGGCCGCGGCTGTTGATGATGGTTCGGATGCTTTCGCCCATCGAGCCCAAATGGACGGGGATGTGCGGCGCGTTGGCGATGAGGGCGCCGCCCGCATCGAACAAGGCGCAGGAGAAGTCGAGCCGCTCCTTGATGTTGACGGACGTGGCGGTCGATTGCAGCGCGACCCCCATTTCCTCGGCGATGGCCATGAACAAATTGTTGAAGATTTCGAGCCGGACCGGGTCGACGGCGGTGCCGACCGCGTGGGCGCGGCGGGCGGGCGAGGTTCGGGTGAGAATCAGGGTGCCGTCGGCGGCGCGGGTTGCGCTCCAGCCGGGTTCGACGACGGTGGTGGAGGTGGAGTCGAAGATCAGAGCTGGGCCTTGTGTAACTTCGTCCGTCCCCTCCACCATCCGCTCTTCGGCGGATGGTCCCCCTCCCCGTTCCGGGGAGGAGACCGCTTCGACCACCAGCGCGTCGACGATCGGCTCGCTGCCTTCGACGTAGCCGAAGCGGCGGCAGTGGAGATCGTCGAACGCGGTGCGCATCGCGGCGGGCGCGGCGACGTCGACTTCGAACGCGGTGTCGCTGCCAGGGGTCCGGAGCCGGGCACGGCGGTGAAACTCGATGCGCTCCGGATCGACGCCCTGCTCGACCAAGGCCTTGCGTGCGGCATCCTCGAGGGTGCTCAGCCCTCGCAAAAAATCTTCGCCGAGCGGTCTCAGCCAGCTTTGCTCGCGGATCGCCTTCACCGGCGCGAGGCCGATTCCGTAGGCCGACAGCACTCCGGCGAGCGGGTGGACCAGGATTCGCTCCATGCCGAGCGAGTCGGCGACGCGGCACGCGTGCTGGCCGCCGGCGCCGCCGAAGCAGGCGAGCGCGTAGCGGGTGACGTCGTGGCCGCGGGCGATCGAGATCTTGCGGATCGCGGCGGCCATATTGTCGACCGCGATCTCCAGAAACCCTTCGGCGATCGCTTCGAGGCTCTTGGCCTGTCCAAGCTCGTCGGCGACCTCCTCAAGGCGAGCGCGCGA
>JBPCQE010000007.1:0-12101 GCA_050998435.1 Sphingomicrobium sp.
CCGCGCGCCCCGCGCCTTCGCAGGAGCGCCGTCATAGGCTAACGGCCGCGCATGCCGCTCCCCACCGTCGCGATCGTCGGCCGGCCCAACGTCGGCAAATCGACCCTGTTCAACCGGCTGGTCGGCAGGAAGCTGGCGCTGGTCGACGACCGGCCCGGAGTGACTCGCGACCGTCGCGAGGCCGAGGCGAGCCTGCTCGGGCTCGAGTTCAAGGTGATCGACACCGCCGGCTATGAGGACGAGGACCCGGCGAGCTTGCCCGGGCGGATGCGCGCGCAAACCGAAGCCGCGGTCCGCGACGCCGATGTCGCCTTGTTCCTGATCGACGCGCGCGAGGGGCTGACCCCGCTCGACGAGGAGATCGCGCGCTGGCTTCGGACCGGGGCGACTCCGGTGATCGTCGCCGCCAACAAGGCCGAGGGTCGCGGCGGCGAGGCCGGCCGGCTGGAAGCCTTTGCGCTCGGGCTCGGCGAGCCGATCGCGATCAGCGCCGAGCATGGCGAAGGCGTGGTCGATCTGTTCGAGGCGCTTCGGCCATTGATCGAGGGGGAGGCACGCCCACTCCACCATCCTGCGGATGGTCCCCCTCCCCCCGAGGGGGAGGAACTGGGTCCTTTGAAGCTGGCGATCGTCGGGCGGCCGAACGCCGGCAAGTCGACCCTGGTCAACCGGATGCTTGGGCAGGAGCGGATGATTACCGGGCCGGAAGCCGGGATCACCCGCGACGCGGTCAGCGTCGAATGGGAGTGGCAGGGGCAAAGGGTGCAACTGGTCGACACCGCCGGGATGCGCAAGAAGGCCAAGGTCGACGACAAGCTCGAGCGGCTGTCGGTGGCTGACGCGCGCCGGGCCATCGACCGAAGCGAAGTCGTGCTGCTGCTGCTCGACGCGACCCGCGGGCTTGAGGTGCAGGACCTGAAGATCGCCGACGCGACCGTCGAAGAGGGGCGAGTTCTGATCATCGCGGTCAACAAATGGGACGTGGCCGAGAACGCTTCGTCGCTGTTCAACGGAATCAAGGCGGCGCTCGAGGAAGGGCTGTCGCAATTGAAGGGCGTGCCGGTGCTGACCGTGTCGGCGAAGACCGGCAAGGGCATCGACCAGATCCTGAAGGTCGCGTTCGAGCTCCGGGAGGCCTGGTCCCGCCGGGTCGGGACCGGCGAGCTCAACCGCTGGTTCGCGGCCGCGCTCGAGGCAAATCCGCCGCCCGCGCCCAAGGGCCGGCGAATCAAGCTTCGCTACATCACCCAGATCAAGAACCGGCCGCCGAGCTTCGTGGTGTTCGGCAACCGCACCGACGAGCTGACCGAAAGCTATCGCCGCTATTTGGTCAACGCGCTTCGCCGCGACCTCGACCTCGGGCCGGTGCCGCTTCGACTGACCTTCCGCGGATCGCGCAACCCGTTCGACTCCGCCAAAAGCGACGCGAGCGGACGGCAATAACGCGGCGCTAAGCATGTCTTTACCCTTTCCGGGCTAATTCTGACGCTCGTGGGACCCAAGGCCGGAACGCAAGCCGGCCGCAAGCGTGGAGCGGCTTCAACTTGAGCGACGCAACCAATTCGACCGAGGATGCTGCGGACGTCATCGACTGGGCGCATTTCGAGAAGTGCCGCGCCGAGCTCGGACCGGGGTTTATCCGGATTCTCAGCTATTTTCGCGAAGACGGCGCCAAGTCGGTCGCCCAGATCGAGATGGCGATGCATACCGAGAACACCAGTGCGCTGGTGATCCCGGCGCACACCATCAAGGGCGAGGCGCGCCAGTTCGGGGCCGAGCCGCTGGCCGCGGTCGCCGAGCTGATCGAGACGACCGCCCGGCTGTGCATCGAGACTCAGCGCTTTCCCGACGAGCTGGTCAGGGACGTGGTCGAGCTGAAGCGGCTGTTCGAGGAGACCGTCACCCAGTTCGACAAGGCGACCAACCCGCTGCTCACCCGGGCGCCGCAGGACGCGTTCGGTCGCAAGGCCAACAACCAGAACTTCGGCCGACTTTAAGCCCCCGCGGCGACCGGTGCCGAGGCGCGCCGCTTGCGGAACGGCTGCACTTGCCAGCGGGACAGGCTCCGCCACAGCCATTCGAGCGGACCGTAGGCGAAGCGGTCGAGCCACGGCTTCGACCAGGCGAGCATCACCAGCCACATCGCGGCGACCACCAGCCACAGCTCGACCCGGCTGACGCTCCCGAACCAGCCGAGCCCCCAGCCGTAGAACAGTCCGGTCATCAGGATCGACGTGCCTAGATAATTGCTGAACGCGGCGCGGCCGGTGGCGGCGATGCGCTCGACCAGCCAGCCGCCGCGGCGGGTCGCGAGGATGATCAGCGCCGCATAAGCGACGATCACCAGCGGCCGGAACGGGACCGTGCCCGCGAATGAGTAAGTGAAGATCCCCGGCACCGTGAAGTCGTCGGCGAACAGCAAGGCGGCAAGAGCGACATAGGCGGGGACCGCGACGGCGAGGGCGGTGACGGCGACCCGGCGGTAGCGGGCATTGTCCCAAGCGCCGGTCAGGAAGCCGCTTTTCAGCGCCGCCATCCCGAACAGCATGTAAGCGAGCGTTTCCGCTCCGAAGATGAAGGTGAAGAAAAACGGCATGAACGCTTTTTCGGTCAGCTGATATTCGACGATCCCCGTCCACGGGCCGAGATAGAGGGCCATTTCCTCGCGCAGCAGAGCGGCGCTCGGGATCGCCATGTCGCGGCTGAACTCGGCCCATTCCTTGAGCGTCTCGGGGCTCGCATTGCCCGACGCGATCTCGGCGCTGAGCATGTGGCCGTAGGCCGCGCTGCCGCCCATGACCAGCAGCTGGACCATCACCAGGACGATGCCCCAGCGGATCAGCGCCCGCGGGTCCTTGTCGCGGAAGAACCAGGCGACCATTCCGATCAGCGCGTAGCCGATCAGGATGTCGCCGAACCAGATCAGGTAGTAATGGACCATTCCGAACGCCAGCAGCCAAAGCTGGCGGGAGAAGGTCACTCGCTTGGGCGAATCGCCGGACTTCACGGCGAGCTGGATGACCAGCATCATCGAGGCCCCGAACAGGAACGAGAACAGGCCGCGCATCTTGCCGTCGATGAAGACGAAGCTGAACGCCCAGGACGCGAAGTCGGCGGCGCTTTCGGTGCCGTAGGCGAGCGGGTTGATGTAGGCTTGCGGCGGCATCGCGAAGGCGACGATGTTCATCGCCAAGATGCCCATCACCGCGATCCCGCGGACGATGTCGAGGGTCTGGATGCGGGCTGTGCGCTCGGTCGTTGCGGTCATTAGAGAGCCCCCCGCGTCTCGATTATATCCAGCTCGCGATCTGGTCGAGCGGCTTTTTCCTAAGCGCATGCGCCGGCACGGTCGCGTCGGGCGCGGGGCGGCCGGTGACGATCACCATCACCGGTTTTTCGTTCGGCGGCCGGCCGCACAGACGGTTGAGGAAGCGCATCGGGTTCGGAGTGTGGGTGAGGGTCGCAAGCCCCGCTTCATGCAACGCGAGCAGCAGGAAGCCGCAGGCGATTCCGACGCTTTCCGTGACATAGTAATTCTGCCGGTCTTCGCCGGGTTCGATCCCGCCGCGGCGCTGGCCGAAGACGACGATCGACCAGGGCGCAGTCTCCAGATACGGCTTGTCGGCATCGGTACCGAGCGGGGCCAGCGCTTCGAGCCACTCGGCACCGGCCTTGCCGGCATAAAAGGCCTTCTCTTCCCTTTCGGCCGCATCGCGAATCGCGCGCTTGGCGTCGCCCGACGACACCACGGTGAAATGCCAGGGCTGGTGGTTGGCTCCGGACGGCGCGGTCCCGGCGGCGAGGATCGCATGCTCGATCACTTCGCGGGGAACCGGTTCGGATGAAAAAAGCCGGCATGTGCGCCGGGTCGCGATCCGTTCGTAAAAAGCGCGCGCGGGCGATCATCTCTTCGGGCGGGAGAGAGGGCGGCCCGGCCCAGGCGATCGGCCTGTACTCAGAATCGGTCATGGCCCGGCTTGTGCACGCAACTCGGTGCCGCGCCTATTCCTTGGCGGGCTGCGACTGAAGCTGGATGTAATTGGGCAGGCCCATCGCCGCGATCATCTCGAACTGCTGCTCGAGCGTGTCGACATGCTCCTCCTCGTTCTCGAGGATTTCGGAGAACAGGTCGCGGCTGGCGTAATCCCTGACCTTCTCGCAATGAGCGATGGCGCCCTTGAGCTGGCCCAGCGCCTCCAGCTCGAGCTCGAGGTCAGCGCGCAGGATCTCCTCGACATTCTCGCCGATCCGAAGCCGCCCAAGCAGCTGGAAGTTGGGCAGCCCATCGAGAAACAGGATGCGCTCGGCTAGCCGGTCGGCGTGCTTCATCTCGTCAATCGATTCGGAGCGCTCGAACTGGGCGAGCCGCTTGATCTCGGCATTGTCGAGGAGCCGGTAGTGAAGCCAATATTGGTTGGTCGCGGTGAGCTCGTTCTTGAGCGCTTCGTTCAAATGCTCGATGACCTTGGGATCGCCCTTCATCCTCGCCTCCGACGCGTCGCGGCGCGAGGGATGCGCCGCGGCACGGTGCGGCGTCAAGATGGGCTAAGCGGCGACCGATTGAGTAGCGAAGTGCGACGAGCGTTCGTCCTCGATGATCTCGCGGGCGTAGGGCAGGCAAGTGCCGCACTGCGGCTGGCAACCGAGATGGGCGTAGGCGCTGCGCGGGCACGGAGCTCCGCTGCGGGCGGCGGCGCGGACTTCATCCTCGCAAATGGCGTTGCAGACGCAGACGATCATGGGGCGCGTATACTGCTAATGCGACCTATTCGCAATAGATAATATGTTTGGGCGGTCAGCGGTTCGACTTGCGGATCACGAGCTTTAGCCCGGACCAGGTCGCATCGATCGCGCAGACCTTGACGTCGACCAGGCCGAGCGGGAGCGCGACGTCGCGGATCGTGTCCTCGGTGATGTCGGTGGCGACCTTCGCCGCTTTCTTCGGCCAGCTGACCCAGACGAAGCCGTCGCGGGCGAGCAGCGGCAGAAGCAGGCGCAGCTCGCACTCGAGTACCGCCCGCTCGGTGACGAAGAGGTGCGCCGCCTCGATCGGCGGCTCGGGCGTGTCGAGCAGGGTCAGCGCGGGTGCGTCGTGCTCGATCTCCGCCCGAACGCTGTCCGGCATCCCGCACCACCAGCTGCGGAGGCCGGGCTTGAGGCTCAGCTTCTGCGCCAGCGGAGTGGCGGAATAGCCGGCGGTCATCGGGCGAGCACGCCGTCGGCGCCCATCAGCTTGGGGAAGAAGCCCTCGTGCGCGGCGCGCAGGTCGGCGAGGGGGATTTCGATGTCGTCCTCCCAATGAGTGAAGCTGATCGTGTCACCGCCCACTTGCCCAAGGTGGCACATCGGGAAGTCTGTCCCTCTCATGAAGTCTACGAAGTCATCCGATTTGAAAGGAGACGTAATCACGTAGAGACCCTGCTTCTCGCTAAACAACCGCCGGATCACCTGTTGGTCCTCCTCACGCAAGCGTCGGCGGTCGCTCCAGTCACCAAAACCGTCAGCGTTGTAGATATCGACACCGAAGTTTCCCGCTAACGCCATCTCAGCAATGGCCACCAGAATGCCGCCGTCAGATACGTCGTGAACAGCGTTTATGACGCCTCTGCTAATCAGCTTTTGCATCAGTTCGCCGGTTCGGCGCTCCTGAGCGAGGTCGACCTTCGGGGGTTGGCCGCTCGAACTGCCGTGGATTTCGTGAAGCCAAAGAGATTGGCCGACCTCTGGGTCGAAATCTTCGTTGCTTCCCAGGAGCCAAACAGGATCTCCCTCACCCTTAAATCCGATCGTCGCCGACTTATTCCAATCGTCCAACAACCCGACGGCGCCGATGGCGGGGGTAGGGAGGATGGCTTGGCTGGTGCCATCGTCGAGCTTGGTTTCGTTGTAGAGGCTGACGTTGCCGCTGACGACCGGGAAGTCGAGGGCTCGGCAGGCCTCGGCCATGCCTTCGATGCAGCCGACCAGCTGGCCCATGATCTCGGGGCGCTGCGGGTTGCCGAAGTTGAGGCAGTTGGTGATCGCCAGCGGCCGGGCGCCGACCGCGCACAAATTGCGGTAGGCTTCGGCGACCGCCTGCTTGCCGCCCTCGACGGGGTCGGCATGGCAATAGCGCGGGGTGCAGTCGGTGGTCATCGCCAGCGCTTTTCGAGTGCCGTGGACCCGAACCACCGCGGCGTCGCCGCCCGGTCGCTGGACGGTGTCGGCGCCGACCGACTGGTCGTACTGCTCCCACACCCAGCGGCGCGAGGCGAGGTTGGGCGAGGCCATCAGCTTCAACAGGTCGGCGGCGATGTCGGTGCTTTCGGGGATGTCGGTCAGCGGCTCGGGCGGCTTGGGAATCGCGTACGGGCGCTCGTAGAGCGGCGCCTCGTCCGCGAGTGGCCCGAGCGGGATGTCGGCAACCGTCTCGCCGTTCCATGTCAGCTCCATCCGGCCGGTGTCGGTGACGGTGCCGATCACCGCGAAGTCCAATTCCCACTTCCTGAAGATCGCCTCCGCCTCGGGCTCGCGGCCGGGCTTGAGCACCATCAGCATCCGCTCCTGCGATTCCGACAGCATCATCTCGTAGGGCGTCATGCCCTCCTCGCGGCACGGCACTCGGTTCATGTCGAGGCGGATGCCGACCCCCCCCTTGCTCGCCATCTCGACCGATGACGAGGTGAGCCCGGCGGCGCCCATGTCCTGGATGGCGACGATCGAATCCGACGCCATCAGTTCGAGGCAGGCCTCGATCAGCAATTTTTCGGTGAACGGGTCGCCGACCTGGACGGTCGGGCGCTTTTCCTCGCTATCCTCGGAGAAATCAGCCGGGGCCATGGTCGCGCCGTGAATCCCGTCGCGGCCGGTCTTGGAGCCGACGTAGACGACCGGATTGCCGATTCCGGCCGCGGCGGAATAGAAAATCTTGTCGGCGCGGGCGACGCCGACGGTCATCGCGTTGACCAGGATGTTGCCGTCGTAGGCGGCGTCGAAATTGACCTCCCCGCCGACGGTCGGGACGCCGACGCAATTGCCGTAGCCGCCGATGCCCCGGACGACTCCCGAGACCAGGTGCCGCGTCTTGGGATGGTTGGGATGGCCGAAGCGAAGCGCGTTCAAATTGGCGATCGGCCGCGCGCCCATCGTGAACACGTCGCGGAGAATCCCGCCGACGCCCGTCGCCGCGCCTTGATACGGTTCGATGTAGCTGGGGTGGTTGTGGCTCTCCATCTTGAAGATCGCCGCGTCGCCGTCGCCGATGTCGATGACGCCGGCGTTCTCGCCGGGGCCGCAGATCACCCACGGCGCCTCCGTCGGAAGCTTCTTCAAATGAACTCGCGAGCTTTTGTAGCTGCAATGCTCCGACCACATCACCGAGAAGATGCCGAGCTCGACGAGGTTCGGCTCGCGGCCGAGCGCATTGAGGATGCGCGCATATTCCTCGCCGGAAAGCCCGTGCTCGGCGACGATTTGGGGAGTGATCGGGGAGGTCATGGCGGCGGCCCTTAACCGGGGAGGCGAGCCGCGGCTAGGGCGCGACCGATGGGCTTGGAGCGACTCGGCGCGACGGGTAAGGGGCGAGCCTTCCGGGGCACAGGAGGAGAGCAGCACATGGCCAATGCAATTCCCGAGGGCTATCACAGCGTCACGCCTTATTTGATCGTCGACGACGCCAGTGGAGCGATCGATTTCTACACCCGGGCGTTCGGCGCCGAGGAGAAGTTCCGGCTGCCGATGGGCGACAAGATCGGCCACGCCGAGCTGCAGATCGGCGACAGCGTCGTCATGCTTGCCGATGAATTTCCCGAGCGCGACATTCGCGGTCCCAAAGCGCGTGGCGGGGCGACATCGAGCCTGATGATCTATGTCGAGGACGTCGACACGGTGTTCCAGCGGGCGATCGATGCCGGCGGAACGGTCGACGGCGACATGGGGGTCAAGGACCAGTTCTACGGCGATCGCTCGGGCACTCTGGTCGACCCATTCGGCCAAAAATGGACCGTGGCGACCCACGTCGAGGACGTGCCCGAAGACGAACTGCAGCGGCGGATGGAGCAGTTCTCGAAGCAGAGCGAGCCGGCGTAGGAAAGTCCCCCTCCCCGAGAGGTCTCGGGGAGGAGCTTCTCTAGGCCTTACAGGATTGCGAACCTTTCTCCGGGCGGGTCAACGTGACGCTGGCATCGGTGCCGGCGCCGCTCAGCGAATAGCCCTCGGCGACCATCGGCTCGCCGACCTCGGGCGCGACCAGCTGCGTCGGCGGGGCGCTCCTCTCGGTGCGGAGGTTGGCCGACTTATTGTCCGCCAGCCAGTCGATGTAGACGACACTGTTGTCCTTGCAGCGGTAGATCTTGCTTTGCGCGATCGCCGGCGGGAGCACGACATCGGCATTGGCCTGGTTGCCCATCGGGTCGGCGGGACCGCCGGCGACGATGTTGTGGTCTTCCTGGTTGCAGCCGGCTAGCGCGGCGGCCGCCACCAAGGCGAGTGCGAGTGGAGTGCGAGTCATTTCCGCGCTTTGCGCATCGCCCCGGGGCCGCGTCAAGATGGCCGGCTTGCATTGTCTCGATGCGGGCCATAGCTTTCGCCGAGCAATGGTCGACAACGCCGGCACCAGCGCGCAGCGAATCCGGATCGGCCTGACCGGCCTCGCTTTCGCGTTCCTTCTCGTCCTCCTGGGCTCGGTGATCAGCCGCTCGGGAAGCGACGAACGGTCGGCGAACGCGGTCGAGCAGGCGGAAGCCAACGCCGCGCCCAATGAGCCCCTCGCCGAGCTCGGGGTCGCCCCGGGCGGCGACGAAAGCCAGTCGAACAACAGCAGCGACAAGCGATGACCGACCCGCCGGTGCGGCGGGCGGGGACCGGCGCACTCGTCTTGTCGGTGCTCGGCGCTGGAGCGATTGCGGCCGCCGGACTGGCCTATGTCGCCGACCACAAGGTGGCGCCGGCGCCGGCCTCGGCGGCTGCTTCGGCCAAGCCGACGCTGATGCTGCTGACGAGCTTGCCGCTGGTGTTCGGCGAGCGGTTCGGCCTCGAAGGCGGCGGCTCGCCGGCCTTAAAGGCGCTCGAGGCCCGCTACACCGTGACTCCGGTCGGGGTCGCCGACGCCGAGACTTTGAAACAGGGCAAGCTGCTGTTGATGGCCCACCCGCTCGCCCAGCCGGCCGAAGCGCTGGTCGATCTCGACCGCTGGGTGCGCAACGGCGGGCGGCTGCTGCTGCTCGCCGACCCGGCGCTCGAGTGGCCCAGCGAGCGGCCGCTCGGCGATGCGCTCCGACCGCCGCCGGCGTTCGCCGACACCGGGCTTCTCCGGCATTGGGGGCTGCGGCTCGACGCTCCGGCCGATCGCGGGCCGAAGCTGCGCATGTTGGGAGGCCAGGAAGTTCTCACCAGCTCGCCGGGCGCGCTGGTCGGCCGCTGCCCGGTCAGCCGCGATGGCCTTGTCGCGCATTGCCCGATCGGCAAGGGCGAAGCGACGATCATCGCCGACGCGGACTTCCTCAACCTCGCGGATCTGGATGGCCCGACCGACAAGAACCTCGACTCGATGCTGGCCGAGCTGGCCGCTCTCCAGCGGTGAACAGACTCGGCAAGCCGAGTCGCGACGGGGTCGAACCGCGCACAGGCTTATCCACAGAGTTGTTGGCGAGAACAGTTCAAGAACATCCCCAAGAAGTGCGGCCAAAAAGTCGCGGATTTCCGCTGTCAGGCATGAATTCCCACTAGAATGGCATCAAAACCCATTGTATCCCCAACATTGTTGAGTTACCAACACCGACTGTAGCGCGGGGGATGTCCCAAACATCTGGACCCTGACGCGGGACCGCGGTTCCTCCGCGCGCTCGCGAACGAATCCTCTTGCGCTGCGGATGGGGAGAGGACGTGGCGCTAGAGCATCTGTTCCAGGGCAGTGCGCTGAACGCGGTCGACGCCAAGGGCCGCGTCTCCGTCCCCGCCTTCCTGCGCAGCGTTGTCGAGCGCCGCGGCGACGCCAAGAGCATTGTCCTCGCCAAGCATGAGAGCTTCCCGTGCCTCGCCGCCTACGACCCCGCCTACGCGGCGCTGAAGCATTCGAAGCTCGAACGTTTGCTCGAAAAGGAAGAGACCAACGCCAAGGCCCAGCTCGAATACCAGCAACGCAATTTGATGGCTTTCGCCGCCACCGAGGAAGTGCCCTACGACAGCTCCGGCCGGATCGTCCTCCCGCCGATGATGCGCGGCAAGGGCAAGATCGAGGACATCGCCTTGTTCCTCGGCGCGGGCGAGACCTTCCAGATTTGGAACCCGGCGCTGCTCCTCAAGGATGATCGAATCCCGGAGGACATGAAGGACATCGCCCGGTACCGGCTCGAGGAAAGGGGGCTCGGCGCATGACAAGCGCTTCCTCCGGTTCCCGCCACCTGCCGGTGCTGGTCGATGAAGTCGTCCAGGCCCTCGCCATTGCCCGTGGCGAGACCCTGGTCGACGGCACTTTCGGGGCAGGCGGCTATACGCGCGCCATGCTCGCGGCGGGGGCGGAACGAGTGATCGGCTTCGACCGCGATCCGGATGCGATCGCGCAAGGGCCGACACTCGTTCCGGACGCCCATCTGACGCTTGTCGAGGAGCGGTTCTCGCAAATGGACCGGGTGCTTGCCGAGCGAGGGATCGGCCTGGTCGACGGAATTGCGCTCGATATCGGCGTGTCGTCGATGCAGCTGGATCGGGCGGACCGCGGCTTTTCCTTCCAGGCCGACGGTCCGCTCGACATGCGCATGAGCAAGTCGGGGCTGACCGCCGCCGAGTTCCTCAACCAGGCCGACGAGGCCGAGATCGCCCGAATCCTCAAGGACTATGGCGAGGAGCCGCGCGCCCGCGCTGTCGCCCGGGCGATCGCTGCCGCCCGTCCGATCGAGCGGACCACCGAGCTGGCGGCGATCGTCCGCCGCGCCGCCGGCTTCCGTCCGGGGCAAAGGACCGATCCCGCGACCCGCACCTTCCAGGCGATCCGGATCCATTTGAACTCCGAGCTCGACGAGCTCGAGGAGGGCCTTGCCGCCGCCGAGCGCTCGCTCAAGCCCGGCGGCCGGCTCGCGGTGGTGACGTTCCACAGCCTCGAGGACCGGATCGTCAAGCGCTTCCTGCGGGCACGCAGCGGAGCCACTCCGGCCGGCTCGCGCCACCGGCCCATGCTGACCGACCCGGACCAGCCGACGTTCGAGCGCGTGGCCAAGCCGGTGGTGCCGTCGGAGCGCGAGACTGCCGCCAACCCGCGCGCCCGCTCGGCCCGGCTAAGGAGCGCGGTCCGCACATCGGCTCCTGCCTGGAAAGGGCGCGATCAATGAGCTCGAAAAGCTTCCGCTCGGTGTTCATGGTCGCGAGCTGCGCGGGTGCCGCGCTCGGCTGCTATCTGGTGTCGCTTCGGGTCGCTTCCGAGCGTGCGGCGCTGGAGAATGTCGAGACCCGGATCGTGCTTGCCCAGCGCGACATCAGGCTGCTCCAGACCGAGATCGGCACCCGCGGCCGCCTCGCCCAGCTGGAACGCTGGAACGTAAGGGTGCTGGCGCTGTCGGCACCGTCGGCCGACCAGTTCCTCGACGGCGGCTTCGCGCTCGCCAAGCTGGTCGCTCCGCAGGGCAAGGTCGACCTCGACGCGCCGGTGGTGCTCGCCGCCGCTCCGGCGGATGGGCCGCGCCCCCAGATCGAAGGCACGCAGGTCGAGGGCCGGCAGCCGGAGCCGGATGCCGAAGGGGTTTCGGCTCGTGAGATGCTCCACGTCGCCAGCCTCAAGCGCGGGCCCCGGCCCGTCGAAAAGGCCGTCGCCGCGACAAGGCCGGCGCCCGAGAGAACGATGGACAAGCCGGTGACCGCGAAAGCCCCAGCCGCGAAGGCCGCGAAGGCTCAGCCCGCGAAATCCAGGCCGGCGACGGCCGAGCGCAAGCCGGCGGCATCCGACCCGCTGGCGCCGCTCAATTCCGCCGCCAAGCCCAAGAAGCTCGCTTCGACCACCAATGTTTCCGGCAAGGACTCCGGCTCGAAGCAATGAACGCGCCGACGTCAGCCCTCGTCGCCCAACGGCCCGAGCGGCTTCGCCTCGTCGGCCAACGACGCCAAATCCTGGCCGTAATGCACCAGCGGCTGAT